>JBKQLZ010000280.1:0-13910 GCA_052146895.1 Acidimicrobiales bacterium | reverse complement strand
CGGCTTCGTCGCGCCGGCTGTCGTCTCGGACCTGCCGGCGTCTCGTAACATCGCCGCCGATGGGACCAAGCGTTGCGTCGGTGCGGCGCTCGTCGGCGGCGACGGCCCTATTGATCGGGTGCAGTCTCCTCAGCGGGTGCAGTGCGCTCTCCGGCCCGCCGCCGATACCGAGCCCCAAGCCGACACTCTCGTCCTACCTAGCAGCCTGGGCCCATCGGGACTGGTCCTCTCTCGCGGCACTTGTAGACGATCCGCCGGCGAACTTCCGAACGGAGAACGCCCGGGCGCTCACCACTCTCGGCGCTACGAGCGAGGCGTACACCGCGGGTGCAGTGCACACGAATGGCTCGCACGCGAGCGCGCAGGTCACCGAGCATCTCGTGCTCCCTGTTGCCGGAGCATGGACCGTGCACACAGCTGTTCCGATGGTCTTCATCCACCGTCACTGGCGGGTGGTGTGGACACCGGCGGTTGTCAATCCTGCGTTCGGGACCGATGGGCACTACGAAGCGAGCTATACCTGGCCGGCGCGGGCTCCGATCTTGGCGTCGGACGGCACCGAGATCTCGCCCGCCGATCCCACCTCGGTCATCATCGGGCTCTACGGCAGTTACATCAAGAATGCCGGATCGCTCTCGAAGTCGCTCATCGCTGCTGGAGCAACGGCCGCAGAGACGAGCGCGGCGATCACCGCTGCAACCGCCAGCCCAACAACGTTCCAGCAGGTGTTCACGGTTAGCTGGGCGCGTTACGAGCAGTTGCGGGCGACGTTGTACCCGATCCCGGGCGTGTTCTTCCAACAGCTGGGGGGCACCGGCTCCACGCCTACTGCCCTCGTCGGCGTAGTGGGGACGCTCGGGGAGATCACGAAGGCCGAGTTGAAGCAGCTCGGCCCGCCCTACAACGCGACGAGCACGGTCGGACAAGGCGGGCTCGAGAAGGCCTACGAGCGGCAATTGGCGGGCTCACCTGGCCTGACGATCTCGGCGGTGACGAGTCCTCGGCCGAGAACCGTCTCCCGTGTGCTCGCCGCCTTCCCAGCCAAGCCCGGGACCGCCGTGCAGACGACCATCGACCCGACGATCGAACAGGACGCGGCCGCCGCCCTCGAGGGTGCTCCGAACGAAGCGGCCCTCGTCGCCATCCAGGCATCGACCGGAAAGATCCTCGCTGTCGCCAATAGCTCGCAGGGAAGCGACCTCGCCCTCGAGGGGGCGCTGCCACCCGGCTCGACGATGAAGGTCATCACGTCGACGGCGCTGATCGGCGACGGCCTCACGCCGGAGTCGCCGGCATCTTGCCCGACGACCATCACCGTCGACGGCGAGGTCTTCCACAACGCCGGCGGCGAAGGCCCGGTATCCAACATGCTGGGGGCCTTCACGGTCTCGTGCAACACGGCGTACATCGGCCTCACGATGGCGAACCTCAACTACAACAGCCTGCACAGCGCGGCGTCGATCTACCGCCTCGGCACTCCGTTGCACGTCGGTATGCCCGTCTTCGACGGCTCAGTCCCCGTCAACATCGGCCAGACCGACCTGGCGGCGAGCGCAATCGGGCAGGCGAGGGTCGTCATGAGCCCTCTCGACCTCGCGATGGTCGCCGCAGACATCGATACCTCCACGGTCCGCACTCCCTGGATCACTGAGGGCGCGGCTGCTGAGCACGCATCGACTGCGCCGTTGTCGGCGACTCTCGTGAGCGACCTCCACGAGATGATGCTCTCGGTCGTCGAGAGCGGGACGGCGGCGGGAACAGGGCTCCCGCCTGGCACCTACGCCAAGACGGGGACAGCCGAGTACGGCACCGGCAATCCGCTCCCCATCGATGCATGGCTGATGGGGTTCAACGGCGACATCGCCTTCGCCATGGTCGTCATCAACTCGCCCGGGAACGGAGGACCTACCGATGGCCCGATCGTGGCGAGGTTCCTCGACTCACTAGGCAGCACGGGCTAGGCAACACGGGTCAAGAGGCGAAGCCCTGAGCGCCACTCCCGCTACTCGTCATCATCGTCATCGTCATCGTCATCGAAATCAGAGCTGAAGTCCTCAGCACCACCAGCCCCGGCCCCAGGCCCACCGCCAGGAGCGCCGTTCCCACCGAGCCAAGTGCTGACACGCCCGACCACGGTCTGGATCCCGGAGCCGGCGCGGTCGACAATCGTCGAGAAGCGCTTCCTGTAATGCCTGAACATCGCGTCGAACTCAGCCGAAGGCGGCGGCTCGTGCCCGCGGCGTAGGTAATCCCCTGAGCGGATGCGGTCGTAGTCGCCAACGGTCACCCACGCGATGAGCTCCTTCACCCGCCGCACGGGGAACGGATGGGTCGACCTGATCTCCCGGAAGAAACGCGACCACCGCGCGAACGGATCGTCCTCGTTCTCGTACTCGGTCGCCTGCCGGATGAACGCGTCGAGGTTCAAGTCGCGGACGGGCCCACCGGCGATCCGCATGAGTGTCGCGCATGTGATGCGGGGGTCGGCGACCACTAGCGCCGAGGCCCGGTCGGCCGTCAGCTCGGCCGCACGCGACCACTCGAGCAACGCGTAGTACAGCGCCTGAAGCGGGATCTTCGAGAAGGGCTGGCTCGCGAGCACGCCGTGGAGCGCGTTGTGGACGATGACGAGAGCCGTCGTGAGGCCGACGTGGTCAGCAAGGACGTGACCCATCTCGTGCGCGAGCACCGAGCGGAGCTCCTCCTCGGAGTACCCGGCCACGAGCCCGGAGAGCACGAGGGTCACCGGCTCCTTCGTCCCGACGGTCATGGCATTGCCGAAGGGGTGCTGGGTGACGTAGAGCTGCGGGCACTTCTCGACGTCGAGCGTGTTGGCGCACTGCCGCTGTATCGCCCAGGCCGTAGGCATCTGGTCCTCGTCGAGGCGAACTGCCTGTCCCAGGTAGAGCTGGCGCATCAAGCGCTCGCCTTGGAGCTCCGAAAGCCACTTGATCGCCTGGTCCAGCATGGGGATCGAGTGGATGGCTGCGGCGGCCGCTCGATCCGCCGGGTGAGCGAAAGCCTGCGCGCTGATCCCCTCGTACCTGAGTGCCGGCTCGATCGTCGTCATCGTTGCCTCCCTGTCTGGCATGCGGGCGTCCGTGGCGCCCACGGAACCCGTCGCCGACGGCGCCCATCGCGCCTCCGCGCAAGCATCCCACCCGCACGCCGTAAGGACCACGCGACCCCGCCCGCGCGGGCTAGCGTCGGTCCATGGCCCGCACACAACTCGACGCGGCACTGGCCGCTGCTCTCACTGACCGGCAACTCCTCGAGCATCCCTTCTACCGTCGCTGGCAAGCGGGGTCCCTCGCGCCAGGCGAGCTCGCGCGGTATGCGGAGCAGTACCGCTATGTCGAGGCGTCTCTCCCGGGAACTCTCGAAGCGATAGCCCGCTCACTCCCCGCCGGGACCTCCCGCTCACTGGTCGAGGCAAACCTGCACGACGAGCTCGGGGAGCCGAGGGCGCATGTGGAGATCTTCGAGGGTTTCGCTGCCGCAGTGGGCGCCGAGGCCGGCGCGGCGGCGACCGCGAAGACGAAGGAGCTGGTGGCCACCTACGAGGCAGCGACGACCGAGAGCCCGCTCGCCGCTCTCGGGGTGCTCGCGGCGTACGAGTGCCAGGCAGCCGCCATCGCGCAGTCGAAGGGCGAAGGGCTGCGGGCGCACTACGGCTGCGATGCCAGTGCGACCGAGTTCTGGGACCTGCACGCGACGATGGAATCCGATCACGCATCGTGGACGCTCGAGGCAATCGAAGCGATCGAAGCGATCGAGAGCGCCGGCACCGACTCCGACGCAGCGGCCGAGATCGTCGCCGCAGCGATGCGGCGGGGCGCCGAAGCCTGGTGGGAGTGGCTTTCCGAGCGCGAGGCCGAGCACGCTGCAGCCGCTGCCTGACCTGGCGACGCGACAAAATCCTGCGCTCCGCGACGGAAAACCCGCCCTCGCGACGACTATTGAGGTGTGACGGGCTACCCGGCTGCGAGCGCACACAGCTCTAGCGAGCTGCTCGACCTCTACGACGAGGCTCTTCCGCACGTCTACGGCTATCTCCTCTCGCGGTGCCACCATGTCGCGACAGCCGAGGAGCTGACCTCCGAGACCTGGCTCGCAGCCGCTGCTGCGCTCACGGACTCACTGCCGGGCATGAGCCGCCCCAGACCGGACATCTCGACGGCCTGGCTGATCGGCGTTGCGCGCCACAAGCTCATCGACCACTGGAGGAGACTCCAGCGCGAGGACCGCAACCTCCAGGCGGTCGCGAGCGCCGAAGAGACAGGAGGCAACGGCGGCGACGACCCCTGGGTCGAGGAGCTTGACGTCCTACACGCCCGCGAGATCCTCGACCAGCTCCCGCCGAACCATCGCGCAGTCCTCGTCCTCCGTTATGTCGACGACCTGCCCGTGGCGGACGTGGCGAGGGCGCTCGGCCGCTCCGAGCACGGCACCGAGTCGCTGCTCGCGCGCGCCCGCTCCTCCTTCAAGGCCGCTTACCTCGCCGGGGAGGCCGACGATGCCTGATCCGTTCCAGAGCCTGCGCTCACCCGGGACACCGGTCGACCCCGATCCCGACTTCGCCCGCCGCCTGCGAGTCCGCCTCGAAGAGGCACTTTCCGCCGCATCCACCACCCCGCGAGAAACGAGCACACTCATGACAACCATCTCCCTCCCCCCTCACGCATCTCCCGAGACCGAACTGCGAGAGCCCGTGACGCCCGCAGGGGTCATCCCCTACCTGGCCGTCAACGGCGCCCGCGCCGCTATCGACTGGTACGTGGCGGCCTTCGGAGCCCGGCTCGTCGACGACCCGATCGTGATGCCCGACGGCCGCATCGGCCACTGCACACTCGAGCTGAGCCGCTCCATCGTCCACCTGTCGGACGACTCACCCGAGAGCCACGTCGCCGGCCCGAGGCCGGGTGCCGACGCCACGGTGACGCTCGTTCTCGACGTGCCCGATGTCGATACCGTCGTCGACCGCGCCGTCTCTGAGGGCGCAACCGTCGAACGGCCGGCAGACGACTATCCCTACGGGCGCATCGCCGTCCTGAGGGACCCCTTCGCTCACCGCTGGATGATCTCAGGGCCGACCAGACGCGAGACCATCCACCACGGAGACGTCGGGTACGCCTCGTGGTGGGAGCCGGATGAGGCGAAATCACGGCACTTCTTCGCAGCTGTCCTCGGCTGGCCCGAGGACGGTCACCGCCATGTTCCGTGGGCAGCGGTTTCCCATGGCTTTGCCGGCGGTATCGACCCACCGACGCTGTTCTGCAACTACGGCGTGGATGACATTGCCGCTTCGATCGAGCAGGTCCGGGCGGCAGGCGGCCAAGCCGAGGAGCCGACCGATGAGCCTTGGGGGGCGACCGCGATGTGCACCGACCCCGAAGGCCTTCGCTTCGCGCTCTACCAGCTGCCTCCTCCAGGTGGGCGGCCCGAGCGACCGGCCATCAACGGCGAGCGTCACGGCGACATCTCCTACATCACCATGCACGTCGTCGACTCCGCTGTCGCACGGGCCTTCTACGGCTCGGTCCTCGGCTGGCAGTTCGAGCCCGGCCAAATCGAGGACGGGTGGGGCCCGACGGACGTCCACCCGATGACCGGCATGAGCGGTGGCTCCGAGCGGGCCCGCATTCTCCCGATGTACCGCGTCGACGACATCCAGTCTGCAGTGGAACGGGTCCGGGCAGCCGGTGGGACGGCGACGGATCCCGAGCTCAAGCCCTACGGGCGGACCTCGGAATGCGTGGACGACCAGGGAGCAGCGTTCTACCTCGGCGAGCACTGAGTGTCCTCGGCGAGCACTGAGTGTCCTCCGCGAGCAACGCTGGCCGCGCGAGGCGCGTCGTAGTCTGAGCGAGTGACGAGCCTCTTCTCGGCGACCCTCCGCAGCGCCACGAGCAAGCCCGTCCTGTACGACGACGGCCGCGGGTGGATGACCGCCGGGGAGCTCGAGGCCGAGAGCCGCGAGCTCGCACTAGGCCTCGCATCAGCAGGGCTCGAGCCCGGGGACCGGATCCTCATGTCGGCCGGGCCGTCTGTCGCACTAGCGGTTGCTCATGTGGCAGCTCTCCGCCTCGGGCTCGTGGTCGTCCCGATGAACACGGCTTACCAAGCCCGCGAGATCTCACACGTGGTCGCGGACGCACGGCCAAAGGCGGTCGTCTCCGACAGCACCGAGCGCGCACGGCTCGTCGAGGATGCCGCTGCGGCAGCTGCTAGTGCGAGTGCGGCCGGCGGCGGTAGCACCACAGACCGGATCGTGACGATCGGCATAGAAGGCTCTGCCATCCGGCCGCCTTCTCGCATGCGGCCGCCATATGGCAAAAGCGGGGCCGAAACGGCTCTCGATAGGGCGGAGCCTGGCGACCCCGCTCTCCTCGTCTACACGTCCGGCACTACCGGACGCCCGAAAGGGGCGCTGCTCAGCCACGGCAACCTCCTCGCGAGCCTCCAAGCCGTGGCCGCGGCTTGGCACTGGACCCCGGAGGACCGGCTCGTTCTACCCCTTCCGCTCTTCCACGTGCACGGGCTCGTGGTCGGCCTCGACGGGACGTTGGTGGCGGGAGGGTCGCTGGTGATGAGGTCGCGTGCTGCCGCCGAAGACGTCGGCAAGACGGTCGAGAGGCACTCGGCGACGATGCTGTTCGGCGTCCCCACGATCTACGCGCGGCTCCTCCCCTACGGCGGACAGCTGCGGCGCCTGCGGCTGTGCGTCTCGGGGTCGGCTCCGCTTCCGGCTGAGCTGCATCGGGCGTTCGAGGAGGTGAGCGGACAGCGGATCCTCGAGCGCTACGGGATGACAGAGACGCTGATGAACTCCTCGAACCCCTACGCCGGCGAGCGGCGACCAGGCACGGTAGGCCTGGCTCTTCCCAGTGTTGAGCTTCGTCTCGACCGGGAGGGCGACGACGGCTCGGGCGAGATCCTCGTGCGGGGGCCGAACGTCTTCCGCGGTTACTGGGAGCGACCGGATGCAACAGCGGCAGCGTTCGACGGGACATGGTTCCGGACCGGCGACCTCGGCACGTTCGATCCCGACGGCTACCTCCGCATCGTCGGGAGGAAGACCGAGCTCGTCATCAGCGGGGGGTTCAACGTCTACCCGCGCGAGGTCGAGGACGTGCTGCGCGAGCACCCGGGGGTGGCCGATGCGGCGGTCCTCGGGTGGCCGCATCCCGAGTGGGGCGAGCAAGTCGTGGCGTTCGTGGAGCCGGCTTCCGGCTTCACCGGCGGCGAGACCGACCTGATCGCCTTCGCCGCGGAGCGACTAGCTCCCTACAAACGCCCGAAGGCGATCCACGTCGTCGCCGAATTGCCGAGAAACGCGCTCGGCAAAGTCGTCAAAGCAGACCTCAGGTCCGGCACTCCGGGTAAGCCGAAGGGTCCCACCCCGGGGCCTGCATCCGACCCGGAGGTTGAACCCGTCGCCTGAATGGCGGAGACTAGGACCATGTCCACTCAGACAGAGGCCCCGCAACGCGCCAAGTTCCACGCCATGACCGAAGGCACCCAGGAGGACTGGAGCATCATCGCCGGGCACTCGATCGAGCTGTTCAGGGGACTGCCCGACCGCCTGCTCACCCACCTCCGGCTCCTTGACGGTGACTTCGGCGGCTTCGCAGTAGACCGCCTGACGCACTCGCTCCAGACCGCCACCCGCGCCTACCGTGCCAACCGCGATGACGAGTACATCTTCTGCGCTCTCGTTCACGACATAGGCGACACGCTCGGGCCCTCGAACCACGCGGATATCGCGGCCGCCATCGTGAAGCCGTTCGTGTCGGAACAGAACCACTTCATGGTCGAGAAGCACGCTCTCTTCCAAGGCTACTACTTCTTCCACTACCTAGGCCTCGATCGTGACGCCCGCGAGAAGTACCGCGGCCACGAATGGTTCGACTACACGGCGGAGTTCTGCGCCGAGTACGACCAGCCGGCGTTCGACCCGGGGTACGACACCTTGCCGCTCGAGCACTTCGAGCCGCTCGTGCGCGCCCAGCTCGCGACGGCCAAGCACAGCATGTACAACCGCCCGAGCGGAGAGACGACCAGCCCTAGCGCAGACTGACGCCGCCGTCGACGATGACAACCTGACCGGTCATGTACCGGTTCGCGGCTACGCCGACAATTGCCTGCGCGATGTCCTCGGGCTCCCCGGAGCGGCCAAGCGGTGCGGCAGTGGACATGGCGTCGTGGATGGATCCCCAGCCCGCGGTCCACGGAGTGCGGACGAGACCCGGAGCGACTGCGTTGACCCGAACCTCGGGGCCCATGACGTTTCCGAGCAACGCAGAGAGATGGTTGAGCGCCGCCTTCGAGACGGCATAGGGAACCGAGCTGCCGGTCGGGCGGATGCCGGCGACCGAGGTCACGTTGATGACGGCGCCGTCGCCTGTGGCCTTCAGGTGCGGCATCGCGAGCCTCGTCAAGCGGAATGTGCCGATGACGTTCACCTCGAGGATGCGGCGGAAGGTCTCGTCGTCGACGGCGTCGAGATCGTGGTGCGCGATGACCTTTGTCACTCCGGCGTTGTTCACGAGCACGTCGAGTCTCCCGTAACGTTCGACGGTCCTCGCGATCAGCGCCTCGCAGGCGGTCGCGTCAGCGACGTCGGCCTGTACGTAGTAGCCGTCCGAGAGTGAAGCCGCCACTTCCTCGCCTGCTTCGACCGACTTCACCGAGTTGACTACCACGCTCGCGCCCTCCGCATCGAAGGCTCGTGCTGCCGCCGCGCCGATCCCGCTCGACGACCCGGTGATCACGACGACCTTCTGCTCGAAACGGCCCATCGGTTCAATCTACGCTCCACTCATGCAAACTTCCTCCAGCGCCACGATCCGGTCCATCGTCGCGGACGACTGGAGTGGGTGGAGGGTGTTGTGGGACGGGTATTTGCGTTTCTATCGGGAGGAGCTTCCCGAGGACGTGACCCGTTCCACCTTCGATCGGCTCTGCGAGCAGCGAGACGAGATGTTCGGCTTCGTGGCCGAAGGTGGCCGCGGCGAGCTCGTCGGCATAGTGCACGCCCTCTTGCACTCCTCGACGTGGACGACGGCCTCCTACTGTTACCTCGAGGACCTTTTCGTGGATCCTGAGACTCGGGGCACGCCCGTCGCGAGGGAGCTCATCGAGGCGGTCACGGCCGAGGCCGGCCGGCGAGGAGCCGACAAGGTGTATTGGCACACCCAGGAGTTCAACGGTCGGGCGCGATCGCTGTACGACCAGGTCGCAAAGCGGGTCTCGTTCGTGGTCTACGAGCGCGAGCTGCCTTAGGCGTCCTAGGCTGAGCCCATGGGAACTGGAAGGACATTTGTCGCCGGGGTGCTCTTTGTGCTTGCGCTCGTGGCACTGGCGCTTGGCGCCTTGTACATCGGCGTCTCCGCTCACTCGCTCCCTTCGTTCATCCCGGGGCACTCCTCGAACGTTCTGGCTGTGGGCAAGCACACGAAGAGGGGGATCGCCGGCCTGGCCGCAGGTGCGGTGCTTCTCGTGATCTCGATAGCTCTTGTGGCGAGCGGCCGGCGGAAGCGTCGCTACTGACAGAGAAGCGTCGCTCCGAAAGAGCTGACACGCGTTTGGCATCCTTGACAGGCATTTTCGGCCGTGTGAGGCTGACGCCGGAGGCCCGACCAGGCCAGCAGGGGAGGTCTCGCAATGGCCCGGAACAAGCGAAGCGGCTCAACTCGCGCCCGAGCCGGCGCTCTGGCAGCGACGGGATTGATCGCTACTTCAGCGGCGGCCGTGGGACTCGGGGCGATCGCCGCGCCGCCGGCTGGTGCTGCGACGACGAAGTTCTTCGCGTGCTACTCCGACAAGAGCCATTCGCTGTCGGATCTCTCCGCGAGTGTCGCACCGAAGTGCGGGAGCGGGACGACCCTCGTCAGCTGGAGCAGTACCGGCGCGCAGGGCGCGAAGGGGTCACAAGGTGCGAAGGGGTCACAAGGTGCGAAGGGGTCACAAGGCTCCCAGGGCGGCGCCGGCGCGCAGGGCTCGCAGGGCACCCAGGGCGGATTGGGTCCGCAGGGGTTCCAAGGCGCCCAGGGGGCACAGGGCGCCCAGGGGGCACAGGGAGTTCTCGGCAGCCAAGGCGCGCAGGGCGTGAAAGGTGCGCAGGGCGCGCAAGGTGCGCAGGGCGCGCAAGGTGCGCAAGGTGCGCAGGGCGCTCAGGGCTCGCAAGGTGCGCAGGGTGCCGGCGGATTGGTCGACGCATGGGAAGACCAGACACTCACGTCCTACGTGCTGATCACTCGCACACCGATAATTGCGAGTGTCGAGCCGCCGGCCGGCTACTACGAAGTGAACGCGACGACTGACATCGAGACGTCGCCGTTCACGTGCAGCGTGGTCGTCACCAGCGGGACCAACCACGCCTCCCGGACCGTGCAAGCGCACCAGACGAACTCGGCCTCCGACTACTTCACGCTGACCGGAATCCTGCACGTGCATTCCGGGCAGTGGATCGAGGAGGTCTGCAACATTCCCGGGTCCTTCTCGGGCGACATCGCCACGGTCAAGCAAGCAGCTCTCGTAGCGACTCCGGTGCACTCGGCTCATTTGACCTCGACGACGGCTTCGATCAGGAGTCACGCCATCTCGACGTCCGTGCCCTCCCTGCGGGACGCGTCGCTGCCCGCGCGCCTGAGGAACAGATTCGAGAGGAACCACTCTCGCCCGTAGGACCCCACCTCAGAGTCCTGGCGCCTCGTAGACCGCCTCGCCGCCAACCATTGTGAGCAGCACCTGGCCCCCGGCTATACCGCCGTCGGCCGCATCGACCTCGAACACGTTGCGATCGATCAAGACGAGATCCGCCGCCTTGCCCACCTCGATCGACCCGCACACGTCCTCCTGGTGATTGACGTGCGCCGAGCCCATGGTGAACGCGGCCACACCGGCCTCGAGCGAGATGCGCTCGTCGGGAAGCCACGACGTCGCCGCCTCCCGCTCGCTCCTGCTTGCCGACCTGCCCGGTGGCGGCGTCCGGTTCACGGCAACATGGAGCTCCGCGAGAGGATTGGGAGTCGACACCGGCCAGTCGCTACCGAAAGCGAGCGGGACGCCGCGCCGCAGCAGGCTCCCGATCGGGTACTGCTGCGCGGCCCTTTCGGGCCCGAGATACGGGATCGTCAGCTCCACCATCTGGTCGTCCTCGCAAGCCCACAGCGGCTGGAAGTTCGCAGTGACGCCGAGGGCCGCGAAGCGCTCCAGGTCATCCGGATGCACGACCTGGAGATGAGCTATGTGATGGCGCTGGGTGATCGACTGATTCGAATCTCTTGCCATTTCGAACGCGTCGAGCGCCTCCCGCACCGCACGGTCACCAAGTGCGTGGACGTGAACCTGGAAGCCCTCGGCGTCAAGGCGGGTCACGTAGGTCTTCAGCGCCTCAGGCTCAACGAAAGACAGCCCGCAGTTGCCTGTGTCGTGCCCGTGCACGTCGAGATAGGGCGTGAGCATGGCGGCGGTGAACGTCTCGCAGACGCCGTCCTGCATGATCTTCACGCTCGTTGCGCGCAGCCGGTCTGACCCGACTGCCGCCGCCCGCGCACGGGCCTCCAACAGCCCATCCACCTGTTCGGAGCCGCGGTCCCGCTCCCACCACAGCGCCGCCACCACCCTCGCCGTCAGACGGCCCGACGAGGCGAGCTCGATGTATGCGTCGAAGGCGCCCTTGCCATCGCCGTGAAGCGGCACCCATGCGTCTTGCCAAGACGTGATCCCGAGCGAGTGGAGGTAGGCCTGCGCCGCGACGAGACCCTCGACGTAGTCAGCCGCCGACAGACGCGGCAGGCTCCGCTCGACGAGCGTCATCGCCCCTTCGTGCAGCGCTCCGGTCGGGCGCCCGGCGTCGTCTCGCTCGATCCGCCCGTCGACCGGATCGGGCGTCGACGCCGTGATCCCGGCGAGCTCGAGAGCGCGCGAGCTCACCCATGCGCTGTGGTGATCCCGGTTCGGCAGGTATACGGGCCGGCTGCCCACCGCGACGTCGAGGTCGTCTGCGACCGGAAGGCCATTCGGGAAGGCAGCCATCGCCCATCCGCCTCCGCGAATCCATTCGAGCTCCGGATGTCGAGACGCGTAGGCCCCTACCGCCGCGACGTACTCCGCCCGCGTTCCGAACGCAGTCAGATCGCAGCGCACCATCTCGATACCTGCCATCGGCGGGTGGACGTGAGCGTCGACGATGCCCGGGAGGAGGAGCCTCCCTCTGCCGTAGATCACTTCAGTGCGAGGGCCGCACCACTCACCAACCTCGTCCAGGCTCCCGACGGCGACGATCTCGCCTCCGAGCACCGCAACCGCCGCGTCCTCGGTCGCTGCGCGCCTCGGATCGACCGTGCAAACCGTCGCCCCGAAGATCGCTGTGTCCGCCGTCCGCGGGCCCCCGCTCACCAGATCAGCCCTCGCTCACCAGATCAGTCGCCTCCGTGCCACAAAGGTTCCGGGATGGAGAATGGAAGGGAGCCGGACCAGGAGTTTCTTCCGGCAACTTTGTCCACAGGGAGCCTCTCCGCCACACCCCACCTGCCCGTCGGGTAGCCGAAAGAAAGCATGCAGGCGTTCTCCCAGGTGTCGTCGGGCACCTCGAGAACGCGGCGCACAACTTCGGGGTGCATCGCTCCGAGCACCGATGTGAGCGAGCTGCCGATGCCCTCGGCGCGGGCAGCCAGCTGAGCGCTCCAGGCCGCCGGGAAGATCGATCCGGCTCCCCCACCGCCGCCGGCTCGCACGAAACAGAAGAGGTACAGCGGCACCTCCTCGTAATGGTCGGCCAGCCATTGCGCCGAGCGCTGGACCCTCATCAGCGACTGGTTCGAGGGCTTCTCGGGCTCGGCCGCCGCCCGCTCGAGCCGCTCGCGGTAGAAGACGTCCCACAACGTGGCAATGCACTGCCTGTAGATCGGCCCGAGCTCTGCCTTTATCTCAGGAGAGTCCACGAGGATGAAGCGCCAGGGCTGCGCGTTGCCGCCACTCGGCGCCCGGATAGCCGCGTCGAGGATGCGAGCCTGCGCATCCTCAGGGATCGGATCCGGACGGACCCGGCGCATCGCTCGGGTCGTATAAAGCGCTTCGTGAAGGTCCATGTTCCGATCCTGCCAGAGCTGGCTCACGGCCGCGCCCTCAGGCAGAAGTGCAGGAAGAACGGGCTGGTCCGGAGTTGCTCGTAGGACTCGGGGTCCTTGTCGGCGAGCTCGGGCAGCGGCTCGGCCTCGACGAGGTCCTCCACGACGAGACCGGCCGCCTTCACGGCTGCAGTCATCGCCCGCAGCGGGCGCCTCCAGAACGTGACCTCGAACGGCTCCCCGCCTCGCAGCCAAGTCTCGCTCACTTGCTTGATGGCGAAGTAGTCCTCGGGGCTGTGACCTTGCCAGTCCCACGAGGGATGGTGGGTGGAGAAGAGGATCAGACCGCCGGGAGCGAGCACACGGCGGAACTCGGCGAGCACCGGCTCCCAGTCGCGCAAGTAGTGGAGTACGAGGGAAGCGACCACGACGTCATAGCTCGCGTCTGCTGCGAACGTGAGCGGGTCGTGCAGGTCATGCTGGCGGATGTCCGCGCGGTCGCCGACACGTTCTGAAGTGAGCGCCGCCATCTCGGCGCTGACGTCGAAGGCGGTGACTCTGGCGCCCTTCTCGATCATCCACTCGGTGAGCGCGCCCCCGCCGCAGCCGGCTTCGAGGACTCGCTTTCCAACGAGGTGGCCTAGGAGCGCGATGGTGGCGGGGCGCTCGTAGTGCGCGTTGGCGGCGTTGACGGCATTGAGGTCCACGTAGGCGCGCGCCATGGCGTCGTACTGCGCAGCCGTCCGGGCGCCGTCTTCGGCGCCTGTCACGATGGGTGTGCTTGTGCTTGTGCTTGTGCTTGTGCTTGTGCTTGTGCTTGTGCTTGTGCTTGTG
>JBKQLZ010000279.1:0-3486 GCA_052146895.1 Acidimicrobiales bacterium | reverse complement strand
ACTGCCCGAGCACGCGTGTCGACATCCAGCCGAGCACCGCGCCGAGCTCCGCACCCGCGGCAGCCCGCCCTGCGGTCGCGAGCGGCCCTGGAAGCACGCGTCCGAGCGCGTGACCCTCCGCTTCGGCCCGCTCGAACAAGGGGGTGAGCAGGCGCCGGAAGGATGCGATGTTCGCGCGGATCCACCCGGCGCGGTCGGTTACCTCAGCACGGGCGGGTCCCTCGAGCGATGCGAGCCCGGTCGCCTCGGTCACCAACCCCTCCGCCACTGGAGTCAGATCGGCGAAGTCACGGCACAGCCGGTCGGTCTCGGTCGTGCTGAGCTCAGGTGCAGAACGCCTCGCGACGCGGACGGCGACCCGTTCCGCGACGGTCCAGTCGACGGGTTCGTAGACCACCGGCTAGGTGGCCGCCCGATCGTGCTCGTGATGTATGGCTTCGGCGATCCGCTCACGAAGCGTGTCGGGCGCCGTCTCTTGGCACTTGCAAGCGACGATCTTGCGCAGCTCCGCCTCGAAGCCGAAAGCCTCGAGGCAGGGCGAGCAGCCGTTCAAGTGAGTCTCGATCTGAGCGCGTCGCTCAGACGTCATCTCTCCGTCGAGAAAGTGGTAGATGCGGTGGAGAGCCTCTCGGCAGTCCAACTCCTCTTGATTCTCTTTCCTGCCCATCTCTGGTCTCCGGGTCATCAGGACTGTGCACTCACCAGTCCACGCTCTTTCCCGAATTCGTGCAACGCCTTCTGTAGTGCCCTTCTTCCCCGGTGGAGCCGGCTCATCACAGTCCCGATCGGGACGTCGGTGATGTCAGCGATCTCTTTGTACGAGAATCCTTCGACGTCAGCCAGCAGAACCGTGATGCGGAAGTTCTCCGGCAGCGACTCGATCGCCTCTTTCACCTCGTCGTCGGTAAAGCGGTCGAGCACCTCGTCTTCAGCGCTACGGCCGGCAGCCGCAGCTTCGAGGCCGCCGAGGCGGCGGTACAAGTAGAAGTCCTCGATCTCCTCGAGCTCGGTCTCGTCAGGGTGGCGTCGCTTTGCCCTGTAGGTGTTTATGAACGTGTTGGTGAGTATGCGGTACAGCCACGCCTTCAGATTCGTGCCTTCGCGGAAGGACCCATAGGCTCTGTACGCCTTCAGGTACGTCTCCTGCACGAGGTCCTCAGCGTCGGCTCGGTTGCGGGTCATCCGGAGCGCGGCGGAGTAGAGCGGGCTCATGAATTGCTCGGTGTCCTCCGCGAAGCGCGCCTGATCGGCCACTCCAGCACCCTATAGGCCGAATTGGGTCGGCGCGCGCCGGGGCAGCTCAGCTCAGGTCGGTCCGAGCAAGTCCCGCGGATCGACGATGAGCGAGAGCTGCTGCCACCAAGGGATTCTCCGCCGTGCCGACCGGCGCACAAGCGCTGAGTCCGACCAAGCCGCTGACGCGTCGGCTCGCCGAGCGGAATCACCTCTGTCTGGCGCGTAGAGCGCCCTGTCCATCCGATGGGCGAGCCGCTCGAGGGCCTCGTCGCCTTCCTGGCCGAGCAGCCCGAGGTTGCGAACCCGAGCTGCGAACTCGAGATGGGTCTCGGAGCGTCTCCTGTGAGCACTTGCGGCGGCAAGAACCCAATTGGCAGATCTCCAGGCTGCGAGCGTCGCGAGCCTGTCGTTGCGACGGTCACGACGCCTTCGGGCGAACCGCCACAGTGGCACCGCGACGGCCCAGGCGATCCCGAGGCCGATGAACCCGAGCACGATGTCGGTCACTCCGCTGGTGCCGACCTGGTTTGCCGCTCTCTGCGTCCGGTGGTGGGAGTGAGAGGGCTTGGCCGGGTTACCTCCGGCTGCTGAGGGCTTGAAGTTGTGCCCCGGACGTGGGGTGGTGGCGGTGGGCTTTGTGGGCCCTCCTCCCTTGAGCGTCGTCGGCGTGGGTTGTGTTCCTGTAGGTCCGGGCGCTCCGGGGGTCGGCTCGAAGGTGACCCATCCGTACCCCGTCAGATAGACCTCGGGCCAGGCGTGGACCTGCGAACCGCTCACGACGTAGGTGTCGGGGCCTGTCTCCTTGCCGGGAAGGAACCCGACGGCGATGCGCGTGGGCAGCCCGTCGAGCCGGGCGAGCACCGCGAAAGAGGTCGCGTACTGCTGGCAGTACCCAACCTTGTGGTGGAAGAGGAACGCCTCCAAGGCGGTGTAGTTGTCGCTCGAGTTGGCAACGGCACCGCCCACGATCGTCGGCAGCTGGTAGACGAAGCCGTGCCCAGACAAGAAGTAGTCCTGAATCTGCTCGGCTTCCTCGAAAGGCGTCGTCGCACCTACCACGAGGCTCTTCGCAAGGGCGACGACATTTGCCGGAACCCCGTCGGGAAGCTGTAGATCCTGGCTCTCGATGCCAGGCTGGACAAGCGCGGGTGAGCTGGCTGTGGGTGTCTGAGGAAGGTCAGCTCTCACCGCGTAAGTCAGATCGCTGGTGAGAGGCGCGGAGGCCACGAGCGGCCCGCCGAGACCGAGCTCGGAGACGTTGCCGTCCCCGTCCACGGCTTGCGTCTTGCCAGGGGTGGGGAGCCACGAGCCGCCGAGGCCGGCGATATCGATCACCTGCTCGACCTGCTGGCCACCGCCAGGTACGTTCGTCGGCGCCGGCGGGTCCTTCTCGAGCGCTGCGAGCTGGGTGTGGAACTGTGGCACGGCAAGCGATTGGCCAGGGGCACCGTCAACGATGCGCGACCAGCTGTTGCCGTTGAAGCGATCGAGCGTGAGAAGTGTCTCCCTCGTTCTCACGCTGCTGTGCACGGTGAAGAGCAGCGCGTCGGAGTCCGACACCTCCTGCTCTGCGACTTCAACGAAATCGCTCACCAAAATCTTGTTCGGGCCGCCGGTTCCCGCGCCGGCGTTTGAGCCAGAGCTCCCGCTGCGCGCGGCCAGTCCGTGCCAGGCGATGAGCGGCGCACTTGTCGCACCAGGCAGAACGGGCCCGATCACGCCCGCAGCCAACGCTGCCACGACTGCAACCCCCGGCAGCGCCCGCCGTTTCAGCGCGCTTGGCGTCGACCGTCCCGCGTCGGTCGGGCCCGCATCGGTGCGGGCCATGACCACGACACGGTTGCCCTGGCGATCCGCCTGAGACGTCAAGAGGAATGCGATGGCAAGGCCAGCCATCAACGCCAGCTCGACGGCCCGTCCTGTCGAGGTGCCGAGCGTGCCGGTGAACACGACGACGTCGAAGGCAGGCACCAATGCGAGGATCGCCGGAAGCCCGACATCCGCGTAGAGCACCTCGGAGGCGAGCGCGACGGCTCCCGCGGCCCAAGCTGTCGCGATAACAAGCCCAGGCGCCTCGACGACAGGCGCGAGCTTGTTCGAGAAGATCGACCACGCGAAGGTGAGCTGGCCATCGACCGCGTGCCAGGTCCGCGACAACGGCAATGCATAGGAGAACGTGTGGCCGTCGAGGGCCACGAGGGGCACGAGCAATCCGACGGCTATGGCGAGCACCCATCCGAACGGCCCGAG
>JBKQLZ010000278.1:0-10135 GCA_052146895.1 Acidimicrobiales bacterium | reverse complement strand
CTCCTACCGGTCAACTCGGCCGGCACGGCCTACCTCGCGCTCAACCTGGCCGGCAACGATCCTCCGGCATAGTGCCGGCCGGCGTAGTGCCCGTCCGGCGTAGAAGCGAACAACCCCTCTTAGGGCCGAGTCATCGTGGCGGAGTCATCGTGGCGGAGCCGCCAAGTCGATCAAGGCGCTCCTCCAGCCGTTCGCGCTGCGGTGGTAACGCCCCGACACGAGTGCCTTCGCAACCGGGTACAGCCTGCCTGCCCTGCTGCTCGGGAGTGAGCCGCGCAGGCGCGAATGAGCGATCTTGGCTTCGAAGAGGGAGCGCTGCTCGGCGCTGAGCAGACCTGGGCGGAGCTGATCGCACCGGGCCACGAGTTGTTCGAGTAGCGCTGCGTCGGCAACGGAGCGAGCAGAGGGGTCGGATGACTCGATGCGGCTCGCCGCACTCGTCCGGCTCCTCAGGCCGACTGTGTTGCCGCTGTGCAGCCGATAGTCGACCAACCGCTCATCGACTGGCAGGAGGCCACCGTCCAGGAGCAGGCCCATGGCGAGCCACCAATCTGCGTGGTGGGCGCCTGCGAGCGGGGACAGCCACTCGAGCCGGTCGCGCCTGAGGGCGAGGGCATGGCCGGCTACGACGTTTCTCCTAAGGAGCACAGCGAGACCTTGACCGTCGGCCACCGCGGCCTGCTCTGCAGCAGAGAAACCCAGCGTCTTCCACAGAGACCCCTCCACCTGCTCGCTCGCGTCGTCGATGAGGCCAGAGTCTGAGAACGCTCCCGCCGCTTCGGGCTTGGCGTCGAGCAGCTGCGCCAGGCGCCGAACCTTGTCAGGATGCCAGCGATCGTCCTGGTCGCAGATCATGAGGATGCTCGAGCTCGCGCGCCGCAGCACGCTCTCGAGGTTCGCGCCGTGACCTACCGGTTCGGCTCGCCGCTCGATCAGCACCGGAATCGCCACTGACGCTGCCCATTGCTCGAGCAACTCGGGCGTGCCGTCGCGTGACCCGTCGTCGCCTACCACGACCTCGTCGGGAGATTGAGTCTGTTCGGACAGGGAGACGAGCTGCTCGCCGAGATGGGCGGCGCCGTTGTAAGAACAGAGGCAGACCGAGACCGACGTGCTCATGTGGCTGCATCGCCCAGGCGGATACGGCAGAAAGGAGCTTCGAGCTCGAGGTGGCTGCTGTAGAAGGGGTCCCCCTCGGCTAGCTCGGTCGCGAAGCGCTCGGCGAACGCCCGGCGCGCAGCCGGGTCGACTGGCGCCCGGGCGGCGGGGCGGAGCACCCGCAGCTCGGCGGCAGGATCGAAGACCACTCGCAATCCCCGCCTCGCAAGCTCGAGGCAGTACGCGACCTCGCACAGGCCGAGCGGAAGCTCCTCGTCGAAGCCTCCCACCTCTTCCACCAGCCGGCGCGTGGTCATCATGCACTCGCCGCTCACGGCCGTCACATCGCGCAGCGCCGAGGCGAGCGACAGGTAGCCCGGGCGCGAGCTCGGCAGCCCGCGCAGCACATTGCCGGCCAGGCCCTCGAGCCCGAGCACGAGACCCGCGTGCCGAACTTTGCGGCCCTCGAGCAGCCGTGCCCCGGCTGCGCCGACGCCGGGGCGATCGACCTGCTCCACGAGCGAAGTCATCCACCCACGCTCGAGAGGCACACAAGTCGGGTCCACGAGCGCCACTCGGTCCGTGCGGGCCGCCTGCATGATGAGGTTTGCTGCCGCACCCCAGGACGTCGAGCCCGGGGTGACGACTCGGGCCCCGCCGGCCTCGAAGCCACTGTCCCGGCCAGCGCGAAGCGCCACGACGAGCTCGCAGGGTACGCCCGCAGCGTTCTCCAACGCCTTCATCGACGAGCGCAGGAGCACGTCGCTCACCAGGCGCCCCGTGGCGATCAGCCCGAGCGTGACGGGAGTCCCGACCGGCCGTGGGCGGATGGAGTACCTGCCGGGCATCCTCGCCGGCATCGAGACATGCGCCGGTCTCGAGCGTCGGGACAGCGCATCCTCGAGTGCTTGGCGGCCCGCCTCGTACGCCCACGGTTTGGCGAGCGGGTTCGCCGCTGCCGAGACCGACGAGACGCGCCAGTGATAGAGGACCTGCGGGACGTGCACGACGCCGCGTGCGAGCTCAGTGCACCGCAGCGCGAGGTCGTAGTCCTGGCTGCCGTCGTAAGTGCTCCGGAGGCCACCGACCTGCTCGACGAGTGAACGGCGAATGACGAGGAGATGGCCGAGGTACATGTTCGAGAGGAGGTACTCAGGAGACCATTCGGGTTTGAAGGAGGGCGAATACCTCGTGCCGTCCGGCCCCACCTTGTCGCTGTCGCTGTAGGCGACGTCAGCGAGCTCGTTCGCGGTGAGAGCCCGGGCCATCTCCTCCAACGCCTTAGGAGACAGGACGTCGTCGTGGTCGAGGAACGCGACGTAGTCGCCGCGCGCGCCCTCCAAAGCCAGGTTCGTGGCGGCGGAGATGCCGCCGTTCGCCGCTGCGCACATCACTACGACGCGGGGATCGCCAGCGTACGACTCGAGTAGCTCAGTTACGCGAGGGTCTCCGCCGGCGTCGTCGCAGACTCTCAGCTCGAAGTCGTTCAACGTCTGCGACAGGACGGAGTCCACGCATGCCCGAAGCGCCCAGAGCGGCGGCCGATAGACGGGCACGACCACGCTGAACATCGGTGTCGAGCCCGAGAGCTCAACCGGCGCCACGGTGGCGCCACTCCCGCCCGGGAGAGGCGCGCACCCGGGTCGGAGACGGACTTCTTCCCCGTTGGAGCGGAGCCACGCGTGATATCGCTCGGTGTCGTGGGCTGCGTCGAGCGGATAGCGCTCCCGGACCCGCCGCACGCTCGCTTCGACCAGCCGGCGAGCCAGCCGGGCAGCTGACTTGCTCACGCCCACATCGCTTTGTGACGCCGGCGAGCCCGCCTCGTCGCGCTCGGACCCCGGCGCATCGGTCCCCGCCCCTTTCGCACCCCCGAGGGCCGTCAGGTAGATGCGGCGGCCGGCAACGTGGAGGACGTGGTCGGCGGATCTCAGCACACGCTCCAAGGCAATCCTGGGCATTCCGTTCATCCGGGTCACCAGCCCGAGCCTCCTTCGCGCACGCGACAGTCTTAGCCTCTGGCCGTACCGCCGTAGTGAACCCGGTCGAACCGTCGATGGCGCGTACGTCCTAGGATCGCGGAGTGGACGAACAGCGTCGTGCCGTGACCGTCCCGTTTCTCGACCTCAAGAGGGCGAGCCACGAGCTCGACGAGGAGCTGCGTGAGGCTGTGAACCGGGTCGTCCGCTCGGGTTGGTACGTGCTCGGCGCGGAAGTCGAGACCTTCGAAAAGGCCTTCGCGGGCTACGTCGGGACACGACATTGCGTCTCAGTCGGCAACGGATTGGATGCGCTGACGCTTTCGCTCGAGGCCATGGGCATCGGTAGCGGCGACGAGGTGATCGTCCCGGCGAACACCTACATCGCCTCGTGGCTAGCCGTCACCCGGACGGGTGCGGTCCCGGTCGCTGTCGAACCTGACCCGGCCACCTTCAACATCGATCCGCGCGCAGCCGAAGCAGCGATCTCCCCCCGCACCGCCGCTATCCTCCCCGTCCATTTGTACGGCCAGCCTGCCGACATGACGGCACTCTGTGACCTGGCGCAACGCCACGGCCTGGCAGTGCTCGAGGACGCAGCGCAAGCTCACGGAGCGAGGTGGGAGGGTCGCCGGGCCGGTTCGTTCGGCCGCGCTGCAGCGTGGAGCTTCTACCCGACCAAGAACCTCGGCGCGCTCGGCGATGCCGGGGCGGTGACGACCGACGACGACGATTTGGCAGAGCGACTGCGAGCGCTCCGTAACTACGGATCCCGGGTGAAATACCGAAACGAGATGCGCGGGGCGAACTCCCGCCTTGACGAGATGCAGGCTGCCGTGCTGACCGTCAAGCTGTCCGTTCTCGACGAGTGGAATTCGCGTCGTTGCCGCATCGCCGGGCTCTACGACAGGCTCCTCTCCGGGACCGGAGTAGAGCTTCCGGTCGTCGCGACACACGCAGAGCCGGTTTGGCACATCTATGCCGTGCGGTCGGCGCGCCGCGATGCGCTGCAGGCACACCTGAGCATGCGGGGGATCGAGACGCAGGTTCACTACCCGATCGCGCCGTACCAGCAGGGGGCCTACCGGGACGGTGGGTACCTCGGTGGACCCTTTCCGATCTCCGACATGCTCCACGATCAGGTCCTCAGCCTCCCCATCGGCCCGCAGGTGACAGAGGACGAGGTCGAGCAGGTGAGAGCTGCGATACTAGAGTTTCGAGGTTCCGGCGCTACCGGGGCCAGTGAAGGCAGCGTGCACGCAGGCGACTCCACGACCAGCTCGGGATAGGGCGAGGTGACTTTGAAATCGATTGAAGACGCCTACTTGGTTGAGCTGCCGCGGATCACCGACCCCGCTGGCAACCTCACCTTCGTCGAAGAGAAGCGACACGTGCCGTTCGAGATTCGCCGCGTCTTCTACACCTATGACGTTCCTGGGGGGGAGAGCCGGGCCGGGCATGCAAGCAAGAAGAACGAGGAGCTCATCGTCGCGGCTTCTGGGAGCTTCGACGTCATCCTCGACGACTGCCAGCGGCATCAGAGATTCTCTCTCAACCGCTCGTATTTCGGGGTGTACGTCCCGAACATGATCTGGCGGGAGCTGGTGAACTTCTCGTCCGGCTCGGTATGCCTCGTTCTTGCGAGCGAGCTTTTCGACGAGGGCGACTACTACCGCTCCTACGACGAGTACCGGATGGCGGTCGCTGCCTCCGCGTGACCCTCGTGGGCGGCGACCGTGACACTGCGCCCATCGGTTGAGGTGTCGCATACGACCCGCCGGCCCATTGGGTGGTCCAGGTTGACGGCCAGCGGCCGCCTGTTCGATCTGCTCGAGTCGGCGATCGAGCGCGAGGTTCGCAAGGGTCACTGGCGGGAAGCTGCCGGATTGTCTGCCGTCGCTACTCGGTTCGCAGCGAGATGTCATCCCGGTCGATTCGTGAGCCTGCCGATCGAGCGCTCCCTTGCGGCAATCGGTCACCACCTCACGAGCGCCTGGACCGCCGGCCCCAAGACCGCGATGGCCCCGGAGCGAGAGGGACGCGGTGAGAGCCCGCCTGCGCAACGGGTGCTGCACGTGATCACCCGCCCAGAGGTCCCAGGCGGCCACACGAGCTGGCTCAAGCGCTGGGTTCTGAGCGACCGCGCGCGCGTGCACTCGCTCGTCGTCGTCGACCCCGCGGGATCCACCGTGCCGCCGGACTTGAGGGATCTGATCAAGCAAGGTGGAGGGGAACTGACTGAGCTGGCCGGCCCGGCGGAAGACCTGATCGGGCGGGCTGAGGCCTTACGGGCGGTGACCTGTGGGTTCGACGTCGTGGTCCTCGCGAGTCACCCTCATGACATCGTGCCGACACTCGCTCTCTCGGGGCCCAGCGGGCGCCCTCCGGTGATCACGTTGAACCACTCCGACCATCTCTTCTGGGTCGGAGCTGGTATCAGCGACGTAATTGCCGAGTTCCGCGGCATCGGAGCTTCATGGTCGCGCAACCATCGCGGCTATCCGCTACAACGTCAGATTCTCGTGCCACTCCCCGTGGAGCAGGCGATGCCCACGAACCGGAGTCTGGCTCGCCGAGAGCTCGGTCTCGAGGACGACGCTTTCGTCGTTGTCAGCGTGGGCTCGCCATACAAGTACAAGCCGATCGACGGTATCGGCTTCCTCGAGATGATGTCGGAGGGACTGCACCAGATTCCTTCAATGCTGCTTCTGGTCGTTGGCCCGAGCGATGACGGGAGTTGGGCGGCGATCCGCCGCAGTCTCAACGGGCGGGTCCGCGCCGTCGGCCGGCAGCTGGCGCTCGCACCATACTTCGCCGCCGCAGACGCGTACGTGAACTCGTACCCGGTCGGGTCGACTCTCGCGTTGCTCGACGCTGCGGCGGCAGGGCTGCCCGTGGTGTCCATCTCGCCGAAGTCAACCGATCGCTCGTTGTTCGCGGACGACCCTGCGTGTCCCGAAGGTTTGCTGGCGGTACGCGGCCCGGCCGAGATGGCGAAGACGCTCGCTCAACTGGCAGACGATCCCGAGTTGCGCCGAGGTCGGGGCGACACCGCGCGCGCACACATCGAGCGCGTCCACGCCGGCGAGGGTTGGCAGCGCAACGTCGAGGCTGCCTATGCCGCTGCATCCGCTGCCGGCCCGATGAGCCCACAACAGCTCGGACCTTCTGCGGGCCGTGGCGACGTCGATGACATCCTCTCCCGGCTCGGAAGCCAGACCCCGGTCCGGACCTTGCTCGGCTGCGCTGTCACCGACCGGGCCGCGCTCGGGCCGGCCATGAGGATTCCCCTGGCCGTGGCCGGGCAAGCCCTGCGGGTGCGAACGCGCCTACGGGCTCGAGGCGCCACGCTCGAGGTCCGGGGTCGACCGTCGTGAGCGAGCTCTCCGGCAACGGGACGCCGGGTCCGCGCGATCCGGCTCCGCCATCGGATTCGTCGCCCGACGCAGCAGCCAGGCCCCGCAAACGGGGCACTCGGCAAGAGATCGCATCCGGCGCCCTCTGGTCAGTCGCGACGTGGATCGTGTCGACCCTCGCCGGCCCGGTACTCGTCGTAGCGCTCGTCCGGCGAATGGCTCGCGTGGAGTTCGGGGCGCTGGCGACCGCCTCGTCCGCTATCGGGCTTGTGATGGCGACAGTCTTGATCGGCCTCGGCCCGGCCCTCGCGCGTTACGGAGCAGTCGCTCGGGCCGACCGCGGCGACGCCGGCCTCTGGCGCGTCCTCACTGACGCGGCACGCCTGATCGCGTTGGCCACAGGCGCGGCTGTGCTGGCGGGAGGAGGCTTGCTGCTCGTCGCGTTCTGGGTGCCGAATCTGCACTCCTCTCGACCCGCGCTGATCGCTTTCTTGCCGACCCTCGCCCTGGCGCCGGCCGTTGGCGCCGCAGGTGGCTTCCTCCGCGCTGCTTACCGGCCTCGCTGGATATCGCTCGCCGGAGTGGTTGGCGCACTTGCCTCAGCGGTCGTGATAGTCGCCGGTCTCATCGTGACGCGGCCGGCTGCATGGTTCGTCGCCGGCGCGCGGACCGGCGGGGCTCTGCTCAGCGGTGCCCTTCTCGGGTGGGGAGTGCTCCACTGGCACAGGAGCGCGCTAGGACACGAGGCGCGCCCGCATGACGGCGAGCCGGCCGCAGCCGCCACGGACCTGCGGTCGCCTCGTGTTACTCGCGGGTCGATCGTCCGCTTCGGTATGGCGATCCAACTGGGAACACTGTTCGGCACTGCGGTGAACGAGCTCGGCGTCTTCCTCCTAGGAGCGGAGCGGGGGGCGCACAGCGCCGCCATCTTCGCGCCCGCAGCCGGCGTGGCAGCAACAGTCCTCGCGGTTCCGGCACTGATCGGTGGCTTCTTCCTCCCGGGGATCGCTCCCGCGGCGAGCCGCGGCGACCACGCAGAGGTCGGCCGCCTCTTCTACTGGGCCTCGAGGTGGAACCTGGCTCTGACCGCCCCTGCGCTTGGCGTCCTCGTAGTGTGCCCGGCCGATGTGTTGAAATTCCTCTTCGGACAGGGCTTGGTCCCGGCAGCGGGGGCGCTCCGGATCCTCGGGATCGGATGTGTGATCCAGGTCGTGTTCGGGTTCAACGGTTTGACACTCGGCGGCTACGGGCTGTCCGGGCTGCTGGCGAAGCTCAATATCGCCTGCGTCATCGTTGCAAGTTTGTGCTGCGTGCTCTTCATTCCTCCTTTCGACCTGACCGGGGCCGCTGTCGCGGCAAGCGCAGGTCTGTTCTTCGCAAACGTCCTCTACTCGACGATCCTCAGGACACGCTTCGGTATCGCTCCAACCAACCGGGCGATGTTGTCGACCGTCGCGCTCTTCGCGTGTGCAACCGGCCTTTCGTTCTGGATTAGCCAGTTTGCGGAGCGAGGACTGGTCCGCTGCCTCTTGGTAGCTGCTGTAACCGGCTCTGTGACGCTCCTCGCTGCGTTTGGGAGCGGTGGCCGCTCCGACCGGGCCCGGATGCTCGAGCTCGGTCGAGAGCGCTGGCGACGCCAAGGGCGGCAGTTGAACGAGCCGGAGGGCCCAGAGGTGGCGCCTACTCCTTGAGGTTCGCGGCCAAGTCCGCATCGCCAGCCTCAGGAGTGTCGTTGCTACCCTGATCGTCGTGACACGATCGAGGCGCGCACCGGCGCGGAGCGCGGCCTAGGGTGCCGACCGAGCCGATGTTCCCGTTCATCGTCGGGTGCGGTCGATCGGGCACGACGCTCCTCGTCTCGATGCTTGACTCGCATCCGGACCTCGCTATACCCGGCGAGAGCGGGTTCTTGCTCGAGATGTGCGCTTCGTCCGCCAAAAGCGACAAAGAGGGGCTCGTGCAGTCGTTCTGCGCTGAGCTCGAGGCCTTCGATCGCTTTCGCGCATGGAAGCTCGATTTGGACGACCTGCGGCGTGACCTCGAGGAGCAGCGACCAGACGACAGGGTCGAGGCGATGCGGATCACCTACGCGCACTACGCCGCCCGCGAGGGCAAGACCCTTTATGGGGACAAGACACCTGATCACGTTCTTCAGATTCCGGAGCTCGCCAAGCTGTTCCCCGAAGCGCGCTTCGTCCACCTGATACGGGACGGGCGTGACGTCGCGCTCGCCAATCTTGACGTGCCCTGGGGCCCCGCCACGCTCCCGGCAGCCGCTCGCTACTGGCGGCAGCGAGTCTCGACAGGGCGTCAGGCTGGTGCCGCTCTTGGGCCGAAGAGGTACCTGGAGGTCCGCTACGAGGAGCTCGTCGCTGACCCATCGTCCGTCCTCCACAAAGTGACCGAGTTCCTCGGCTTGGAGTTCGACCCAGCGATGCTGCGCAGTGACGAGGCGGTCCGGCGCCAGTTTGCGATGAGCCCTGATCCCTCGCTCGACAAGAGCCTCCTGCTGCCCGTGACAAAGGGGCTGCGTGACTGGAGGCGTGACATGTCTGCGGACGATCTCGCCGTCTTCGAGCTCATAGCTGGGCCGCTGCTGGAGGAGCTCGGATATCCGCGTGCCGCGACGTCGGTCTCGCTCCCGCTTCGCATGCGCTTCTACGCGCACGAATCCTTACTTCGGTTGCTCGACTCTGGCCGTCGCGTGCGCCGCAAGCTTTCCGGCAATACGACGCCCTGACGGTTGGTAGAGCGGTGGCCGCTCTCAGTGTTACGGATCGAGAACGGCCCAGCAGATGGACGTCGCCGGCGCCCGCTGCAAGCGCAGGTGGCGCAGCCCAACCTTTTGAAGCAAAGCCTGCGTCTCTCCAGGCGATTCGGCAACGTTCACCTCATCGAACGCCACCACGGCACCAGCTGGCATCAAGGGCAAGAAGATCTCCAGCGCCTCACAAGTGGGCTCGAACAAATCGAAGTCCAGATAGAGAAGTGCGATGACCAGATGCGGATTCTCATTGACGTACTGCTTGCCGGTCTCAAGGAAATCTCCCTCTACCAGCTCGATCTTGGGAATATGGCCGAGGGATCGACCTCTGTCGTAGAACTCCACCGAACGAGCAAGCTCGTCGCGGGAGGCGCCCTCATACCCGCCCGGGTGCAATCGTGAGCTGCCACCGACGGTATCGATCTCGGCTACTGCTGGGAAGCCCGCGAAGGTATCAAAGCCGATCAGCTTCCGGCGGTGGTTGAGCGGCTCGAGCAGCGCGCTGAGCTGAGCGAAAGTGAACAGACCGGCGCCGTCGTAGACACCGCACTCGACGACCGACCCCTGCACTGCCGTGATCAGCTTGAATATCTCATACCTGACGAGGAAGCGACTGAGATGCGTGCGATCGACGAACCTCGGAAACGCCCCCAACTTGTCCGCCGTCGCCCCGGCCGCGGCGTCGAAGTGGCTGCTTAAGTCGAGGAGACGCTCAGAAGGGATGACGATGTCGGTTCCGGGGAGACCCTCAGGCACCGCACAACCCTAGTGCTCTGCCGATGGAAGCGGTTTGACCAGGTCGAGCTCATACTGTTCGTACACGACACCTCCGCCCCCGAACGAGACCTTGAAGTCATAAAGGGACGAGTTCAACACCCATCCGCCCTCTTCGTTGCTCGTACCGAAATCAAAGGTGTGATATCTCTCCTCTGCCAAGG
>JBKQLZ010000277.1:0-10944 GCA_052146895.1 Acidimicrobiales bacterium | reverse complement strand
AGACGGCTCGCGCGCCACGCTTGGTCAGCCCGGCCAGCCCGTGGCCCACGCGCAAGATGCCCCACCACGTCACGAGCAAGAACGCTTCGGCGACGGTGTAGGTGGACATCTTCGACGTCCCGAGTGTTCGATCGACAAATCGGATCGGTACCTCCTCCAGCGCCGCTCCCGCCTGCAGCGTCCGGTAGGTCATCTCGACCTGGAAGCCATAGCTGTCGGCTCTTATGGAATCGAGGTCGATTCGCCTGAGGATGGCGGCCGAGTAGGCCCGGTACCCCGCGGTGGAATCCTTCACACGTAGCCCGAGCATCCAGTCCGCAAAGAGGTTGCCCCCTCGCGAGATCAGCCTCCGCGAGAGGCTCCAGTCGGGGATTGACCCGCCGGGCACGTAGCGCGAGCCGATGACCACATCGACGCCGCGCTCCTGTGGGGCGACGAGCGCCGGCAGCGCGTCGGGGTCGTGGGAGAAATCAGAGTCCATCTCGACAAGCACGTCGTAGCCGCGCTCGAGTCCCCACCGAAAGCCGTCGCGGTACGCACTGCCGAGCCCGGACTTGCCAGGTCGGCGCAGGACCTCGATCTGACCTAGGCGCTCACCCGACTTCTCAGCCAGGTCGGCGGTCTGATCAGGGCTGTTGTCGTCAACGACGAGGATCGACGCATCGGGCAAGGCCGCGCGGACGCGCTCCAGGATGTTCGGAATGTTCTCTGCCTCGTTGTACGTAGGCAGGACGACGAGCACTCGCACCGGGGGAACACTACTCAGCGGCGGCGGCCGTCCCCGAAGCGGTCTCGGTGCCGTCGGGTGATTCAGCGAGTCTCGCCCGCCTCGGTGGCGGTGCGCCGTCGGAAGGTGGCTCGTGCGCAGCGGTCCGGTGCTTCCACAGATCCCGCGCCACGACCTGCACGGCCGATCCCGCCGGCACCGCCAGCAGCGCTCCCACGAAGCCGCCGAAGACCGAGCCCACGACGTCTCCGAGTTCTGCACCGATCAGGATCGAGATCAACACCCAGAGAGTGTTCAGCCGCACGGTGCGGCTCATGATGATCGGGTACAGCACGTGGTTCTCGATCTCCTGGTACACGAGGAACACGATCAGGGTCACGATGCCGGCCGGGACCGAATGGAGCGTCGCGAGGATCACCGTCGGAACGCCGGCGAGCAGGCCGCCGACGAGCGGCAGGAAGTCGACGATCGCCACCCAGATCCCGAGCACGAGCGGGTACGGCACACCCGTGATCAGCAAAGTGAGCCAGACGATGACCCCGGCGATGAGCGAGGTGACGAAGTCGCCGGCCATGTAGCCCACGACGGACCGCTCGACGTCGCTCACGATGACCCGCACCCTTGCCGCCCGCTCGGGCTGCATCCACTCGAGGATCGTCCGGTAGATGCGGGGTGCGTGGATGAGCAAGAAGAACGTCAGGAAGAAGATCGTCACGACGCCGACCACGCCTGAGAGGACGCCCTTGCCGATGCTGATCGCCGGTTTGCCGAGCTTGCTGATGAGGGTCTGTGCTCCGCCATTCTTCGCGGTGACGTACTTGAGGAGGTGGAACTTCGTGACCCACCTCCCGACCGTGCCCTTGCCGTGCTGGGCCTGTCGGATGATGGCAGGCAGCTCGTTCGAGAGGTGCTCGGCCGAGTGGACGAGCGGGGTCAGAATCACGAACGCCAGCGTCGCGAGCACGGCGATCCCGAAGACGAAGACCACGCCGGTGGCGATGCTGCGCCGCATGTCGCGCCGTTCGAGGAAGCTCACCGCCGGATGCAACAGCAGGGTCATGAACAACGAGATGGCGACGAGCAGGAGGAGGGTCCTGAGCTTCCACGCAACGATCGCCGTCAACAGGGTCAGCACGACGATCCCGTCCACGGTGAGTGCCGCCCGCACGACCCGGCGCTGGAACTCACGCCGGCTGGCGCGCTCGGGATCGCTCGCGAGCGGGGGAACCGATCGGTCTTCACCGGCTGGAGGCCGCGTGCGGGACACCTCGGTCATGCCTCCAGTCAACTCCAAGCGGGCGCCGCAGTGGTGATCCAGGTCTGACCGGTGCGGTAATCCCTGCGTTCGGCGCCTCCTCCTGCAACCATGGAGAGATGGTCGACGAGCCCCAGGTTGCTGCCGACGCGGCAACCGACCAGCTCACCACGGGCCGTCGACACTTCCGCGTGCCGAGGCTCCTCCGCCACGGGCTGACCTTTTTCATCCTCATACTCGTCCTCGAGTACCTCGTCATCCCGCAACTCGTCAACGCCCGCAAGTCGCTGCAGGCGATCGAGCACGTGAACATCGCCCTCTTGCTGCTCGGTCTCGGCCTCGAGGTCGCGGCTCAGCTCGCCTACGCACGCCTGACGATGGTCGTGTTGCCGCCGAAAGCGCTGAGCTTCTCAAAGGTCCTGCGGATCAACATGTCGGCCCTCGGTGTCAGCCACATCCTCCCGGGCGGGACGGCTGGCGGCACCGGGCTCGGCTACCGGCTGATGACGTCGAACGGCGTGGCTGGCGCAGACGTCGGTTTTGCGGCCGCGACCCAGGGGATCGGCTCGGCCGTCGTGTTGAACGCCATCTTGTGGATCTCGCTCATAATTTCCATCCCCATCGCGGTCGTCTCCGGCCACTCGCATCACCAGTCGGCGCAGATCTACATCGAGGTCGCAGCTGTCGGGACGGTCCTGCTCTCGCTCGCAGCGGCCCTGATCCTCGCGTTCACCAAAGGACAGGCCTGGGCCACGCGGGTCTTGCGGGCTGCAGCGGGCCACCTTCCCTTTGTCACCGAGGAAGGGATGGAACGGCTGGTCCTGCGCGTCAGCACGCGGTTGCGATCGCTCGGGAGCGACCGGCCCCTGCTCATCCGCGCGATCTCGTGGGCCGTCGCGAACTGGCTCCTCGACGCCGGCTGCCTGTGGGTCTGCCTGACCGCCTTCCATCATGTCCTCGATCCCATAACGCTCCTGATCGCCTACGGCGTGGGGAACGTCCTTGCGGCGATCCCGCTCACCCCTGGTGGTCTAGGGCCAGTCGAGTGGGCCACGGCTCTCGTGTTGCGTGGATTCGGCGTGCCAGCTGCGATTGCCGCTCTTGCCGTTCTCGCCTGGCGCCTCTACAACTTCTGGCTCCCCATACCCGTAGGAGCGGGCTGCTACGTCTCGTTGCGCGCGCAGCGCGGCGCGTCCGTTAGGGAGCAGAGGCGCATGCTGCAGACGCTCACGAAAGAAGCGCGAGCACCGATCGAAGACAAGAGCTTCGAGGAGAGCCGGATCGTGCACCCGCCTTTCGAACCCCGCACGAAGGACACTCCCTGAGACCGGGACCCGTCCACACCATCGCCTTGTGGTAACAACGGCTCCGTGGCCGAGCCTGAGGCACCCGCACCCCTTCCTGCTCCCGACCGTCATCTGCCGCCTGGGATGACTGCTCAGCTCTCCGGTCCGTCCTACACGGGACCGGCCACCTTCGCCCAGTGCCCGCTCTTGACCGAGCCGGAGGAGCTCGACCGCTGGCAGCCCGACGTAGCCGTCGTCGGCGCTCCGTGGGACGACTCGACGACGAACCGGCCCGGCGCCCGCTTCGGGCCGCGGGCGCTCCGGGCGCTCGCCTATGGGCCGGGGACCTACCACCTCGATCTCGGCGTCGAGATCTTCGAGAGCCTGGAGGTCGTCGACTACGGGGACGCCCATTGTCCCCACGGGCTTGTCGAGCAGAGCCATGCCAACATCCGTCACCGCGTCGGCGAGATCGCGAGCCGCGGGATCCTCCCTGTGATCCTCGGAGGCGACCACTCGATTACGTGGCCGGCGGCTACTGCTGTCGCCGAGGCCCACGGCTGGGGACGGATCGGGATCGTGCACTTCGACGCGCACGCGGACACCGCCGACTCGATCGACGGCAACCTTGCCAGCCACGGCACTCCCATGCGGCGCCTGATCGAGTCCGGCGCAGTGAAGGGAGAGAACTTCGTCCAGATCGGCCTCAGGGGCTACTGGCCACCGAAGGAGACCTTCGAGTGGATGCGGGACCAGAACATGAGGTGGCACCTCATGCAAGAAGTGTGGGAGCGAGGCCTTCCCGCAGTCATGGCCGATGCCGTCGCCGAGGCTCTCGAGGGGGCCGACGCCATCTACCTCTCCCTCGACATCGATGTGCTCGACCCTGGCTTTGCCCCGGGGACCGGCACTCCTGAGCCAGGCGGCCTCACGCCTGCTGACCTGTTGCGGGCAGTGCGCAAGCTCGCGATCGAGACTCCGCTCGTCGCGATGGACGTTGTCGAGGTGGCCCCGCCGTACGACTGGGCCGAGCTGACGATCAACAACGCACATCGAGCTGTGCTCGAGATGCTTGCCGGGCTCGCGATTCGCCGGGGGGCAGCTCCGGGCATGGTCCACCCTCTCGCGCGCTGAGTGCTTCTGGCGGCCCGGCCGCCGCCCGCAGCAGGCGCTCGAAGCCGGGTCGGACCCCGGGTTGTGCAAGTACTAAGTTGCGCTCTCGCCCAGTCAATCGTCGAAAGGACCCCCATGGCCTCAGTGCGCTACGACATCAGGATCGCTCGACCTGCAGACGAGGTCTTCGCCGTCGTGGGCGACTCGTCCCGGATCACGGAATGGTTCGATGGCATAGATGCCGTCGAGCTCGGCGACGGCACGCGCACTATCAAGCTCGCGGTCGGGATCAGCCTCGGCGAGAAGATCGTCACGAACGACGCCGAGTTGCGTCGCTTCCAGTACTCGATCACAGACGGCTTGCCCGATGCGGAGCACCTCGGCACGATCGACGTGCTCGAGGACGGCGAGGGCGCGTGCCGCGTCGTCTACGGGACCGACGTCTCCGACAACCTCGCAGGGATAGTCGGGCCTGCGACCGAGAGCGGCCTCAAGGGACTGAAGGCCCTGCTCGAGGGTTGAGGCCCGCGCCTCAGCTCGCGACGCGGCGCCAGGCGGCGCTGCGGACTGGCGAGTCCCCGACGACAAAACGCAACGCCGTCGTGAGAACCGTCGCCGCGGGCCGCACGAGCGCCAGTCGCACCGGCGAAGGCCGGTACAAGCCCAGCTTGTGCCGCGCCCACGTCGGCAGCAGATCGATTGCGGCCTCGCAGATCGTGGCGTACGCCGAGCGGCGGAGCACGCTGTCGCCGACAGGCGACACGAGCAAGAAGCCGACCGTCTCGCGCGCCTCCGCCGTCATCTCACACGCAGGCCTCACCATCCGGAAGTACTCCTGTACCTCCGCCATCGACGTCGGGACGTCACGCGCTCCGAGACGGCGCGCGACCACGGACATCTCCGCCAGGTAGCGACTCTTCTCGCTCGTGAGCAACGGCTTGCCCGAGTAGCGCTGATGCGCGCGGAGGAAGCTCCACACCTCGGTCACGTGGACATAGGTGAGAAGAGCGGGGTCGGTGGCCCGGTAGGGCCGGTCTCCGGCCGCCACTCCCCTCACCCGCGCATGGATCGAGCGCACATGATGGACGAGCTCGGTCGCAAGCGCGTCGCCTCCGTATGTCGTGCCGGCGATGAACTCGGCGGTTCGCTGTAGGCGGCCGAACGGGTCAGTCCGGTAGCTCGAGTGATCAGCGACGCCTTGCATCACGAGCGGGTGAAGGGTCTGGAGGAGCAGAGCCGACATACCGCCGACGAGCATCGACGCGAGGTCGGAGTGCACCTGCCAGGCAATGGAGTCCGGGCCGAACCAGCCGGGATCCCCCGCTGGGACCTCGTAGCAGTCGAGGCTCGTCCGGATGAGCAGCTCAGCCATGACCGGCCGTCTCGGCGAGGGCGTCCGGCTCGAACTCGTCGTGGCCGGCGAGCGAGAGCTCGAGCACTGCCGGGATCCCGTAGACGTCCTCGAACAACGTTCGCTTGCGCTGGAACATCCATCGTTCGAGCTCCGCCTCACCCCTGGCGCGGGCGGTGATCACGGCCCGTGCCGGCTCGACCGTCACACTTATCGGTCCAATGATGTCAGCGTGGCTGACGTCGAGCCCGTCCGCGATCCTCAGCAGCGCGAGGAGTGAGAGCACCCGTGTCCGGTCCTCGGGCACGAGTGCCTCGAAGGAGGCAAAGCTCTCCCGCGGTTTGCCACGAGTGTGATACCTCGCGAGGCAGGAGAGCATCCGGACCTCCTCTGGCGAGAAGCCCCGCAAGCCCCCGTGCTCGATCAGGTAGGCACTGTGCCGGCTGTGCCCGTCACGACTCACGTGCTCGCCGATGTCGTGCAGCTGGGCGGCCAGTTCGAGCAGCTCGCGGTCCTCCTCCGATCCGCGGTGGAGCACTTGGGTGGCATCGAACAACTCGACCGCCATCCGCGCGACCGAGCTCGCGTGGTGCTCGCGCCAGTTCGAGCGCCGGCAGAGGGACAGCACCGAGGCCCGCCTGATCGTGCGGGGATCGCTGCTGAAGTCCGCCGGGTCGTGCTTGTTCAGCACACGGAGCACCATCCCCTCGCGCAGCGCCCACTCGGAAGTCGTCAGCGCGTCGAGACCTGTCGACTCGAGGAGTGCCTCTACGACGACGACGCCCGCAGGGAGCAGCTCGGCACGCCTCGCGTCAACGCCAGGGAGACGAGCGCGGTCCTCCGCCGGGAGGGAGAAGACGAGCGCGCCGAAGGCGCGCAGGTCCGCTCCTGACACGGTGAGCTGGTTCACCGACATCGGCACGACGCCGTCGCGCAGTGCTGTAGATGCACGTGCAAGGGCGCAGAACGTGCCGGACGATCCGATCAGCTGCTGCGGTCCGCGGGCGAGCAGGTCCGCGAGGACGTCGCTCAGCTCCGCGTCCACCCGCCGGCGGAGGCGCATGCGGTCCTTTGCTGTCGGCGGGTCCGACCGCACGAGCTCGGCGGTCAGGCGGCCAACGCCAAGGTGAAGGCTCGTGGCGTACCGCAGCCCATGACGGTCGCCAACGGCGAGCTCGAGCGAGCCGCCCCCGAGGTCGGCGCAAAGGACGGGACCAGGCTCCATCAGCACGCTTGCCCTGACGGCCTCGAACACGAGCTGCGCCTCGCGGATCCCGTTCACCACCTGCACCCGCACGCCCGTCTCGGCTTCTATGCGGTCCGTCACCTCCGGCCCGTTCGAGGCCTCACGCAGAGCAGCCGTGCCGTAGGCGACCAGCTCCTCGACGTCGTGGGTCTCGGCGATCGTCCGGAACCGCCTCACGACCGCGATCGCCCGCTCGACCGCCTCCTCGGTGAGGTAGCCCTCCCGCCCGACGACGTCGCCCAAGCGGAGCATCTCCTTCTCGCGCACGAGCGTCACAAAACTTCCGTCGGGCCGAGTCTCGACTATCAGGAGATGAAACGAGTTGCTGCCGAGATCGAGCGCACCCACCCTCATAGTGCGCTCACTTTGTCAGTTGGTCCCTTCTTCATCTCGCAGCGTGGCTCTAGAGGTGCGCTTCAGTGGTTCGCCGCTTCCGACCGCGGTCGAGCGCCAGCTCTTGCAGCTTTCGCTGCGTGCTGACACCGTGCAGTGACGGGATCCGTTGCCAAGACCCGTCCGGCCGGAGCTCCCACGTGTTCGTGTCGTCCGCCAGGTTGAGCGCGAGCGTCTCGTCGAGCCGGCTCTGGAGATCGGGATCGAGCACCGGAGCGAGCGCCTCCACCCGGCGGTCCAGGTTGCGCTCCATGAGATCAGCCGAGCCGATGAAGTGCCTCGCTCCCCGCGCGCTCTCCGGGTCCCCAAAACGGTAGATCCGCGAATGCTCGAGGAACCTCCCCACTATCGATCTCACCGTTATCGTCTCCGAGAGGCCACCTATGCCCGGCCTGAGGGAGCAGAGGCCCCGAACGATCAAGTCGATCTTCGCCCCGGCCCGGCTGGCGGCATAGAGGCTGTCGATGACCTCCGGATCGGTCAGGCCGTTCACCTTGATCGTTGCGCGGCCTCGCGGACCCTGACGTGCCTCGGTCTCGAGCTCCTCGAGCACCCAGGAACGCAACTCGTGCGGCGAGGTGATGATCCGGCGGTGGCGGGACTGGCGCCCGTAGCCGGTGAGGTAGTTGAAGAGCTCGGTCAGATCCGCGCAGAGCTCTGGGTCGGCAGAGAGCAGGCCGAGATCCTCGTAAACGCGAGCGGTGCCCGAGTTGTAGTTGCCGGTCCCGACATGGCAGTAGCCGCGCAAGGTCTCGTCCTCGCGACGGATGACGAGTGCCGTCTTCGAGTGCGTCTTTAGTCCCATCAGGCCGTACACGACATGCACACCTGCTCGCTCGAGCTGCCTGGCCCAGGAGATGTTCGCCTGCTCGTCGAAGCGTGCCTTCAGCTCCACGAGAGCGGCAACCTGCTTCCCCTGCTCTGCGGCTCGGACGAGCGCGTCGACAATCTCGGTGTCGTTGGAGGTGCGGTACAACGTCTGCTTGATGGCGAGGACCTTCGGGTCGTCGGCAGCCTGGTTGATGAACGCCTCGACCGAGCTCGCGAACGACTCGTAGGGATGGTGCACGAGCAGGTCCTTCTCCCGCAACACCGCGAACAGGTCGACCGGCTCGTCACCAACGGAGGTGAGGCGGCCCGGGGTCATCGGGACCCAGGGCGGGTCGTGGAGATCGGGGCGGTCGATCTGGTGGAGCTCCCAGAGCTGGTTCAAGTCGAGCGGTGCCGCGCTCTCGTAGAGGTCGTTCGCGGTCAACTCGAGCTCGTCGAGCAGCAGCTCTCGCACCTCAGCGGGCATCTCGGCGTCGACCTCGAGGCGGACCGCCCTGCCAAAGCGCCGCCGGCGCAGCAGCTCTACCTCGACAGCCTCGAGCAGATCGTCGGCCTCACCCTCCTCGAGCGCCAGGTCGGCGTTGCGGGTGACCCTGAATGCGTAGTGACCACCGATCGCCATCTGAGGGAAGAGCCGGTCGAGGTTCTGGGCGATTACGTCCTCCAGCGCGACGTACCGGGTGGCGTCGCCCACCTGCACGAGCCGGGGGAAGAGGGTCGGCACCTTCACCCGGGCAAAACGGTGCTCTCCCGTTGTCTCGTCTGCCACGAGTACGCCGAGGTTCAGCGAGAGGTTCGAGATGTATGGGAACGGATGCCCGGGGTCCACGGCCAGCGGAGTCAGGACCGGGAAGATCTCCCGGTTGAAGACGCCGAGCAGGATCTGGCGCTCTCGCATGTCGAGGTCTGACCAGTGCGCCACCTCGACGCCCTCGCTCGCGAGCTGAGGGATAAGGGCGTGGTTGATGACCCGGTCCTGGCGGGACATGAGCGCCGTCACCCGCTCGCAGATGAGCTTGAGCTGCTGCGAAGCGGTCTTCCCGTCAGAGGAGCGTTTGCGGACTCCGGCGGCGATCTGGTCCTTCAGCCCGGCAACGCGCACCTGGAAGAACTCATCCATCCCGCTCGCGCAGATGGCCATGAACTTCACCCGCTCGAGCAGCGGGACCGCCTCGTCGCTCGCGAGATCGAGCAGCCGGTCAGCAAAATCGCACCAAGACAGCTCCTTGTTGAGGAACCGGTCCTGGCTGTCGGGGGCAACTATGACCTCCCGAGCGACGATCGATGCTTCGACTTCCGGCTCGTCGATCGACGCTATGACATCGGCTTCCACGGCTCAGACGCTACCGTGAACCCGTGGCAGCGATAGCGACAACCGCCTCGCGCTCGCACCCACGGCGGCGAAGCGAGCTGGGGCTGATCCTCGTGGGGATCGTCGTCGTGATCTTCGCCGACGTGCTCGCGTATCTCGGCACGTACAACAGGTTCCCTCCTGGTCTCGGGCTCTTCGTCCTGATCCTCGTTGCGATGGGCCTCGCGGGGAACATAGCCAATCGATTCCTCGTACCCGAGGCAGACCCGGTCATCCTGCCGATCGTGCTCGTGTTGGACGGCCTCGGGTACGTGATGATGGAGCGGCTGGCGCCGTTCGAACCGGACTCCCCGCATCTCGCCGGCTACCAGGCACTCTGGTCGGCAGTCGGGCTGGTCGCCTACGTCGGCACGCTGCTGGTCGTGCGCCGGTCGAGGGATCTCGAGCGGTACCGCTACCTGCTCGCTGCAAGTGCGTTCATCCTGCTGCTCCTCCCGCTCGTGCCCGGGTTGAAGGACCGTGCCGAGGTGGACCTGACCGGCGTCTATCTCTGGGTGAAGCTCGGGCCGGTCTCGTTCCAGCCAATCGAGCTGTCCAAGCTTCTCCTCGTCATCTTCTTTGCTTCCTACTTCGTGGAGAAACGCGAGCTCCTCTCGATGGCCACCAGCCGCGTCGGGAACCGCCTCGTTCCGGACCTGCGAGGTTTTGGGCCGATCGCAGTCGCGTGGCTCGCGTCAGTCGGCGTGATCATCCTCGAGCGCGATATCGGTTTCTCACTAATCCTGTTCATCCTCTTCATCGCAATGTTGTGGGTCACCACCGGGCGATGGATCTACCTCGTTCTCGGGGTGATCGCTTTCGCAGTCGGCACCTTCATCGCGGCTCACATCTTGAGCCAGTTGAACGTCCGCATCGAGGTCTGGCTCGACCCGTGGAAGTACCTCACCGGCTCTACTACTCCCGGCTTCCAGCCGGCGATCGCTGAGGTGATGGACGGTCGGGGCGGGCTGACCGGCACTGGCCTCGGGCTCGGCGGAGCGGCCCAGATCCCCGTCGCCCAGAGCGACTTCATCTTCGCCGCCATTGGGAACGAGCTCGGGCTTGCGGGCACCACGGCGATCGTCGTCGCGTTCACCCTGATCGTCGGCTCCGGAATACGGATCGCCACGCGGGCACGATCGGAGTTCGCAAAGCTCACGGCGCTCGGCTTGACAGTCGTGATCGGATTCCAGGCGTTCATCATCATGGCGGGTGTCACGCGCCTCCTGCCGCTCACTGGCATCACGTTGCCGTTCGTGTCCTCCGGAGGCTCGTCGCTCATCGCGAACTTCATCCTGATCGGGCTGCTCATGCGCATCTCGAGCGAGGGCGCTGACCCCGTACAGACGGCGCCGCCTCAGGTGATGGCCGGCTCGGGCGGATTCGCCCCG
>JBKQLZ010000276.1:0-9641 GCA_052146895.1 Acidimicrobiales bacterium | reverse complement strand
CCCGGGGCCCTGCCCCCGGGGTCTTCTTGCATTTGGCGGCGATTGCCGGTCTTGGGCGCCGGCGCAACGATTGCGCCAGTCGGCTAAGGTGACAGTCGGAGTTGGTGAGCGCTCCACTCTCGGTGGTCCAGCTGGCCACTGGGGTAGCCACAGACCGAAGATCCCCCATCTGCGAGGGACGGACGTCGTGGTACATGTGTTGCGAGCGAGACCCGTTTCGACGGGTCTCGCTTCGCGTTGTGGCACCTGATCGAGGTAGGCCAAGCTCGATCTCCTAGGATCCCTCCATGGCACGCCAGGGCTCGTCCGCCACCGCGTCCCGCCTCGGCCGCCGCCTCGAGGCCGGGCCGCGGAGCCCTGCTGCTCGAGCAATGGCAAGCAGGACAGGCCGTGATCCGCTGCTCACCTGCGTCGCACTGGTGGTCCTCTGCGGAGTTGTGCTCGGCTGCGTCTTCTCCGGCCTCGACTCGTCGTGGCCACCTGCCGCATCTCTCCCGTTTCAGCTGGCCCTGATAGTGCTCGTGCTGCGAGGCTTCTTCCGGTCGGTGAGGGCTGAGCGCAACAGGCTGGAAGGCATCCCCGACTCGAGGACACGCCGTCAGCTCTTTGTGGGCTGGGACTACGACGACCTCGTGGGAAGAGCCGTCGCCTACTACCGCGATTACCAAGGCAGACAAGTCACTCCCGTCGCGCGGGACGACCGTGTGACATGCCTGCTCGTCTCCCCACCCGCAGGCGCGGCGGCCAAGGTGGCGGCTGGGGACGAGGAGCCGGTCGCGGAACAGCAGGCGACCGCGGGCGACGACGCTGCCACGTCGCGAGTGGTGGCGATATTCAATCCGGAGGGGCCGACACCTTCGGGGGGAGACATCGCCCTCATAGAGAACGTTGCGAGCGAGAACGGTGCAGCGAAGTGCTCGGCCGTCGCGCGGCACTTCGAGAAGGACTTCGCCAAGGCTGCGCTCGCCAAGAACGTATTCATGATCGACGACGGCAACATCTCGCTTGCCGCGACACGGGGCTTCGTCTTCGTGACCGATTCCGACGAGGCTGCGCCGTCCGACGTCCGGATCGTGCTGCGATCGATCCCGATGGCCTTCGGGCTTCGGCCACTCTGATTCGAGAGACGAGGAAGCGACCGTGAACCGTCGACGCGGAGCGTTCGACATCGTGCTCTTCCAGAGGAAACGTACGGGATACTTGCTGCTCGGCGCCATCGCAAGCGTCTGCGTCATAGTCGTCATAGTCATCGACCATTCGCGAACGACTCACACGGCGAGCCCAGGTCAGTCGACCGAGGCGTTGACGACGCCGGTCCCGCGACAGATTCTTGCCGGAGTCGGTTCGGTGCCGATTGCCACCAACGGAGCAGCCGAGGCCCTTCCCCCGAATCTCGTACCGCTCGAGCGCATCAAAGCCACCGGCTCCAGCCAAACGGCGGCCTCACTCGAATCCGGAGGCAAGCCCCTCCTCGTCGCCAACCTCGGTGAGTTCTCGCCGCTGTGTGCCATCGACCGCTGGGCGCTCGTCGCAGCGCTCAGCCATTTCGGGACCTTCTCCGGCGTGCGGGAGATGTCCTCGTCACCTGTCGAAGCTCCGGCCGACATCGCGACCTTCACATTCCGCACGATGAAGTTCACAAGTCCTTATGTGGCGTTCCAAGCATTCGAGACATTCGACCGCTCCCGGGACGTGCTGCAGTCGCCAAGTCACGACGACGGAGAGGTCATCTCCCGGTTTGACGCACCGCCTTACGTGAAGGCAGCCGGCGGGCTGCCCTTCGTGGATCTCGGCGGGGAGTACCTCCAGCCGGGGACCTACCCGTGGCTGGACGCGATCGACTTGAGTGGGCTGACGCAGGCTCAAATCCTCTCCCAGATGAGCTCGAAGACGAGCGGCGGTGCACTGATCGACATCCAGGCCGCTTACTTCACTGCCGCGATCTGCGCGATCGACGGCGGGCGCCCGGGCAACATCTGCGCCACGGCGGGGATCCAGGTGCTGGAACATCAGCTGGCGTCAGAGCCACTCACGAAGTGAGCTGACTGACGAGGACTCAGGGCATCGGCCAGCCCGAGACGCTCGGATCACCCTTGGGCCATGTCGTCGGGACCGTGGGGACGGCGAGAAACGAAGCCGCATCACAGGCTGCGGAAGACGTGTTCCTAATCCAGAAGTAGTACGAGCCGACGGCAGATTGTCCGAGCACGGTCGAACCGGCTGAGTCGATCTCGAGAAGCCCGAGGCAATCGTGCGAAAGCGGGTTGTAACCGACAAGCGCCGCAGCGGTCCCGCTCGAGTCCTCGGAGATCACCGAAGGGCCCGTCGACGGACCCGCCGTGGTCAACCCGCCACCGTCGTCGCCCGAGCCACCAAGGCCTGAGCCGATGCCGTCGGGGAGCGTTGTCTGCCCCGTGGACACGTCTTCTCCCGTGGAGGCGGTCTTCAAGTTCGTCTCGACCGCCACGTCGGAGTCCGGCAGCACGCTGAGCGGGGCGTAATAGCCGTTTACGGCGTCGCCTGGCAGGGAGCAGCCACCAAGACTGGTGGCGGCGGCGCCAACTAGCAACATCGCACCCATCACAGATGGGCGTACTGCCTTCCTGAGCCGATTGGCCACGACTCAATGGTAGTTCCAATGGTTGCGGGCCTATGGATGGGATCATCTGGCGGTGAGCTCGTCGCTAGACGCACGCCGGAGGATCGCAGCCGGACGAGTAATCCCCGTCATCGCTACGGGTGTGGCCGTTGTCGGAGTCATGGCTCTCACGTTGTGGGCAATCCCCGAGACCGACCATGACCCCTCGCGCTGGGCGATCGCGCCGGACGTGTGGACCAACTTCCAAGTCGCCCATCTCACGATCATCGGCGCTTACTCGGCGCTGTACAACGGCGGTGGCTACCTCGCTCCTCCTGCGTTGCCACTCCTCCTCGCGCCCGTGTGGGAGCTGAGCCATCTTCTCGGTCTCGCCGTGGGTTACGGAAAGCTCGTGGCCCGACCGAGTGCGTGGTACCTGCTCGGACCGACCACCGCTTTGCTCTGCTCGTTCGAGCTGTTCGCGGCCGACTCTCTCGCCCGCGAGCTCGGCGCCGCCCGAGCACGCCGGATCGCCCTGGCCGGCGTCAGTGCCATCGCACTGTGGACAGTCGTTGCGTGGGGGCACCCTGAGGACGCGATAGCGGTGGCGTTTCTCATCTACGCGATCGGGCAGGGACTTCGGGAGCGTTGGGTGCGCTGTGCCTGGCTGCTTGCGGCGGCCTTCGCCTTCCAGCCGTTGGTGTCCCTCGCGATTCCCGTCGTGCTCGGAGCCGCGCCACTGAGGCGGCTGCCGGGCTTCATCGCGCGCATCTTGGCACCAACGGTGCTCATGCTCATCGGGCCGATGATCGTCAATCCCACCGAGACGATGATCGCCCTCGTCGAGCAGCCGGCGATCCCCTCCCGCGGTCGGCCTACCCCTTGGCTGCATCTCACACGGCCGATACTTCACCAGGGCATCAGAGAGTTCTCGGGTGGTCCTCCCCGGTTGATCGCTCTCGTGATCGCCCTCGGGCTCGGAGTGTTCGTGCACCGGCAAAGACCGGACGCTTTGACGGTGACCTGGCTGGCCGCGTGTGCGCTGGCACTCCGCACGGCCTTTGACCCAGTCGTCCTCCCGTACTACACGTGGCCGGCAATAGCCGTCGCTCTGATCGCGGCAGCAGCGCGCAGCCCCTTCCGGCTCGGCGCGACCATCGTGGCCGCGACGCTCACGACGATCATGGCGGACACGGATATCTATGCCGAGAGGCTCTGGTGGTGGATCCTCCTCGCCCTCGCCGCGACGATGATCACATCCGCGGGACTCCTGCGACCAAGATCGACGACCCCGGCATCCACAGAGTTGTCGGTTGCTGTCAAGCCCGCGCCTCGGTGAGGACGACGAGAGCTCTCTCCCCGGCGGCACGCACTCGAGCCACCGGGTCCTCGCGAAGCCGCGCAACGGCCTCGGTCCCGTCTCCGAGGCGACGCCGGGCGATCACCTTGGCCGCCATCTCGCGGACACGCCACGCCTCGTCCGATGTCGCTTCGATCACCGCCGGAGCCGCCGAGTCGTCCCATGCGTAGAGCAGGCCGCGTGCCGCCCATACACGGAACCAGTAAGGGCCTTCGTGGCCGTCGAGGACATAGCGCGCCGCCGGTCCACCGAGCGCAAGCGACAGGCTGTCGTCCGTATATCGCCCCTCGAGCATGTCGACGCAACCCGACACCACCGCGTCGACTCCCCTGCGAGCACATTCAGCTTCGGCGCTCTGGCGGGGCGTGACGCCCCACTTGCTGGGCACTGCGTCAGCTCTGTAGGGCGGACCTCACGCCTCTCCGGCGGGAGGTTGATCCTGCCCGCTCGGGGGCGGCGCGTAAGGCGGAGGCTGCTCGTAGCCGCCCGCTGGAGGCGGCGCCGGAGGTGGGGCATAGGGCGGAGGGGCGTAGCCTCCCGATGGCGGTGGGGCATAGGGCGGCGGGGCGTAGCCTCCTGATGGCGGTGGGGCATATGGCGGCGGGGCGTACCCTCCCGATGGCGGCGGGGCGTAGCCTCCTGACGGCGGAGGCGCGTACCCTCCCGATGGCGGAGGCGCGTACCCACCAGCGCCGAACTGCTGTGGACCGCTGCCGAAAGTGCCACCACCGGCCGCGGCGGGACCAAGGTACTGGGCGGAGCCGTACGACAATATGTACGAGAAGATGAAGCCGAGGAAGAACAAACCGACCGCGAAGCCAGTGCCTTTGCCGAAGCTCTTCGCCAGATCGTTACAAATGATCGCCGCGAGCACCAGCACGGCGAGGCTCCCGAAGAAGGGGATGACGCCCAAGAAGAACAGGAGCAACCACCAACCCGGACGGCCGATGATCTTGAGGACGATGTACGCGTTGTAGATGGGAACGAACGCTGCCCACCCCGGCTGGCCGGCCTTCTTGAAAAAGCCGTAAGCGCCGATACTGACGATCACGTAGAGCGCGATCTCAAAGAGGAAGATCTCAGCGATTGCCCCACCTGTCGACGACGCGAGGAGCCCTGACACTTGATCCACAGCGATGCCTCCCGTTTCCGCCTGGTCGGCGACCACACGGCCGCAACTGCAGGCTTGTGCCCCGATTCTTGCAGGCTCGGAGTCCCGATCGTTGGACTCCGGCAACTCACCGAGTCAGCTAGAGGCTGACATGCCCCAGCGCTACCGCGAGTGCGTCATCGGCCCGACTGCGACGGCTTGGATGAACACCTCGCTGAGCCAGTCGTTGACAGAACAGTCGACCACGAGATGAACACGGCGCTCGGCTGACCCGTTCACCGCGGCATGGGGTCGCCGAAAGTCGAGGTACCAGCACTCGCCGGGCTCCATGACGACAGGGATGCCGTCGAGCTCGAAGGCGGCCTCCCTCGCGCTCACTACCGGGAAGTGGAGCCTGACCGTGCCGGCGTCGTAGCCCAAACCCTCATCTTGGTGTGGCCGGATTAGGGACCCTGGGCCGAGCGCGAGAAAGCGCGCGATAAGTACTGGGCATCGCAGGCCGGAGAGCAGCTGGCGGGTTGCCGTGCAGCTGGCGAGCATCGCCGTGTCACTGATCGGTCGAGTTCCGGTCGGGTCGGGGTATATGCGGCGGGCGTCGCCGTCAGGGCCGCGCAGGGTCACCCCGGACCATTCGCCCTCGTGTACCGCTTTGTTGAAGTGCGGTATCCAGGCAAGGGTTGGCAGCGCGTCGACCTCGGCTGCCAACGGTGCCGGATCGAATTGGATGCCGAGACGGAGACGGTCAGGCACCTCGCCGGCGAACCGCTGCCCGGCCTGTCCGGTCACCCGACGGTTACCGGCCCGTACCCTGCGCTCTCGATGTAGTCCGCCGAACCGGCGAACACCGCGCTGTAACTCGTCAAACCATCTGCAACCACGGTCGCGCTGTCGACACGCATCGGGCAGTGGGCGATGCCTGTTCTGTCCGTGACGCCACTGCAGGACTGGGTGCCGAGTGTGAACTCGATCGTCTGGCCTGCTATAGGCGCTCCTGTGGACTCCGACGTGAGCGTGGCGCTGAACATGACGCGGTTCGTGCCTGTTGCGGGCAAGACGACTGAGACTGGAGCGATCTCTGTGCTCGCCTGAAGGACCTCCAGCGCGACTCCGGCCGAAGTCGACCCGGTGAAGTTGGTGGAGCCGGCGTAGACCGCCACGACGGCATAAGTGCCTGGCGCGAGCGCGACCCTGGACGCGCACGAGGCCAGCCCGCTGTTATCGACCTTGCGATGGCAAAGGGTCGTCTCTGTGCTGCCGCCCGTTGCCATGCTCTCGAACGTCACGACACCCTTCGGGACCGGGCCGGTATCCGACACCACGGTCGCCGAGAGCGTGCCCAGGTCGCCCTTCCCGTAAGTGACGACCGAGGCGACGTCGAGCGCCGGTACCGCGGTGACCACCTGTACTACTTGGAAAGAGGAACTCGCGGAGATGGACCCGAAGAAGTCGTGCGATCCCTTGAGGCTCGCCGTCACCGAGTAGGACCCCACAGAAAGAATCACCGAGCTCTCGCACTCGGCGTCTCCGAACGAATCGAGCGTGGCCTTGCACAGCGTGTTCGAGGTCGTGGATCCCGTCTCTGTGCTTCGGAACACTACTGTCCCCGTAGGCACGGCGCCCGTGCTCGAGGTGACCGACACTGCAAGCACGCCCAACGTGCCAGGGCCGTAGGGCACCGAAGACGGCACGGTCACCGACCCGACCGCGGTCGTAGCCTTCCTCACGACCTGGGTCGTCTGGCCGGTAGCACTCGTGTAGTCGGTGCTGTCATATGGCGTGAACGTGACCGACAGTGTGTTGCGACCCACCGGCAGGATCGAACCAGGCTCCGAGCCGTAGTCGAACAGACCCGGGACGCTCGAGCCGGCGTCGAGCTCGGTCGACCCGAGCGGGGTGCCGTACATGATCGCAGCCGGCTTCGACCAGGTGATCTTCGGAGTCGCCTGATTGACCTGTAGCGTGACCCCGTCGATCGCGGTCGCATACTGCAGCGGGTTGGTCGGCGTGAACGTGACGCTCAGGTTCTGTGCGCCTGCGCCGAGCACCGTACCCGCCGGCGGCGAGTACGCGAAGGTCCCCGGCACCGAGGCCTTGGCGTCTAGTTGCTTGTGGCTGAGCGCGGTTCCGTACGTGATGGCGCTCGGTGTCGCCCATGTGATGGTCGGTGCCAGCCCGTCCACGGTGAGGGTAAAGCTCTGGACGTCCGGCGTGTCGACACCGTTGGAGACGGTGATCTTGAGAGAGTAAATCCCGGCTGTGTCGGCGGCGGGGGTGCCCGAGAACACGCCTGCGCTGGAGAACGAGATACCGCTCGGCAGAGCGCCGGTCTCGGAGATCGTTGCCGCCGGGTAGCTGTGCGTCGCTGTCACGGTGAAGGTCCCTGCGCTCCCGATGGTGAACGTCGTGTTGCTCGCGCTCGTGATCGCCGGTGCCTCGTAGACGGTGAGCGTGAAGTCCTGTGTCGCCTCCGGGCTCACTCGGTTGGACGCGGAGAGCGTGAGGGCGTAGCTGCCGCCCGTACCGGAAGCCGGCGTGCCTGACAGGCTCGCTGTGCCGTTGCCGAGATCGGTGAAGGTCACCCCTGTAGGCAACGATCCCAACTCCGACAGCGCGGGCGTTGGGTAGCCGGTTGCGGTGACCGTGAACGCGCTAGCCGTCCCGACAGTTGACGTCGTCGATGCGGCGCTCGTGATCGCCGGTGGCGCATCGACGGTCACGGGCGTGCTCACGGTGACCCCGTCGACGGTGACCGACGCACCTGCTGGGTACGAGCCTCCGGTGCCACCTGTCATCGAGTCGGTGGCTATCCCGCCGGCGGTCGCGCCCGCGGTGCCTCCTGGGTAGGAGCCGGCGGTGCCGCCGAAGGTCACCGGCGTCCCGTCGGGGACTGTGTGCGCGAGGTACGCCACGTCGCTCTGATCGTGTGTGAGGTCCGCTGTTACGAGCGTGCTCTGGCCGGCATCGACGGGATTGACCGACACGGAGATCCGCAGCTGCAGGTAAGTCGTGTCGGACACGCCTGACGTGACATCGAGGGAGGTTGGGCCGGAGTTGGACGCCCACCAGTTGTCGCCACCTGCCATGCTCGCTCCGTTGGCGGTATCGGCTGCCACGGTCCGCCCCGCAGTCGATGTCGATCCGATGGAGTTGCCGACGAAACGGTCGCCAGCCAGGACCGACGTCGTACCGCCCACGACGTTGACGGCGCCGCCGAGGCCGGAGGCGTTGGTGCTGTTGTCGAGGAAGTTGTCGGAGAAGGCGTCGAGCGTGCCGCTCTCGACGAGGATGGCACCGCCGCCGGTGGCGAGGCTCGTGCCACCGTCAGCGTCGTTGCCCGAGAAGGTCGAGCCGGTGATGGTCGCCGTCGCGGATCCGGGCGCCGCAAAGCTGTCGACAAAGATTGCTCCGCCGCCGCCGGCCGGGTTGCTCGAGGAGTTGCCGGCAAAGGTGGAATTGGTCACTGACAGCGTGTCGGCGCGGCCGTCGGCCGACTCGAAGTCGATGGCGCCACCGCTGCTCGTACCGGATGAGTCACCGCTGAAGGTGGAGTTGCTCACCGTCAGGTTCCCGCCCTCCTGCGAGACTGCCCCGCCAGGAAGGTTCTGGTTGCCATAAAGCGTGGCGTCGGAGCTGAAGACATCTCCGGTGAGCGTGGTTGAGTCTCCCGGGCCGCCGGCGGAGATGCCGCCGCCGTTGTTGGGCGCCGAGGTGCCTTTGCCTGCCTCGCCTCCGGTGATCGACACGTTGCTCAGGGTGAACGACACGGCGCCGGCCTCCGACGGGTCGACCGAGAAGACCTGGCTGCACTGCTGCAAGCTTCCAGAGCAACCGGAAGTCTGCACCTGTTGGATCGTCGTGGAGCTCGCCGTCGCCTGTCCCGCGATGGTGACGCTGGCACCGCTCTTGGTGCCGACGTCGAGGACACCGAGGCTGAGCGTGTACGTGCCTGTAGGCAGGTCGATGGTGACGGCACCGCCGAGGTTGTTGGCAGCCTGGATCGCGGCGCGCAGCGGGCACTGCCCGTCGCTCCCGACACAGGTGGTACCAGACGGCGAGGCGAGTCCCTCGTCGGTCGTCGTGTTGACAGTGAACACGGTGCTCGCTCCGGCCTGATCGATCAGACCACCCGCTCCGAGGACGCCGAGCACGATCACGGTCGCGAGCGCGGGCTTGGCGCAGCGCCCGGCGAGGTGGCGGCGCACGCTTCCGGCGCTGTGGGCTTCGTTCTTCGTGTGTGGTCGCAACTCTGGCTCCCCACTCGTAGGTCGGACGTTCTCTCGATGTTGCGGCCGGACCGGCGGGTTCGGCCTTCGGCGCTCAGCTGCGGGCCGGGAAGACCCCTTGGTAGGCGATGCAGATTGTGAACACCAACAGCGGCGGCTCGTTCTCGTGCGGCTCCCCACCGCCGGTCGCCGTGAGCGTGCCTTCGCTCAGCTGGAGCGGGCTCGCAGTCACATTGGAGTAGGTAGGCACCTCCGCACGGCCCACACCGGGCTCGGCCCACTGTGCCCCGGCGGGCGACGCGACGGTGCCGGGTGCCGCCTGTGCAACGAAGTCGTGCGAGTGGTCCGGCATCGTCTCGTCCGAGAGCG
>JBKQLZ010000275.1:0-13965 GCA_052146895.1 Acidimicrobiales bacterium | reverse complement strand
CTGGGGCGCCGCCGCCCCCCCACCGTCGTGAGCGATCCGGCCTGAGTCCCGGGAGCGCTAGCCGAGGCCCATTAGGCTTGCCGCTTCGCGACCGGGAGAGGAGCAGTGATCGAGGGCGAGCGCGCTGACGCGGTGAGTGGGTCGCCCAGGCGGCCGGCCCGGTCTTTGCTCGGCTGGCCTCGTAGGTGCTGGCGTGATCTCGCCGGGCTCGGGTCCGTCTTCGCGATGGCCTTCGCGTATCTCTCGCCCGCGTTGAAGGACGGCGCCCGGTTCGGCTCGTTCGACTTCGTGATCCCGCTGACGACTCTTGGCCGAGGCGCGTACAGCGGGAAGCCGTTCAATCACGTCAACTCAGACGTCGTCTCGCAGATGAACGCCTGGAATCTCTTCGATTGGACGCAGATCCACGCCGGGCATTTCCCGCTGTGGAACGACCTCTCCTTGCTCGGCGTGCCGCAGTTCTTGAACTTCGAATCGGCGGTGCTGAGCCTGCCGGATCTGGTCAGCTACGCCGTCCCGCTCTCCTACGCGTTCTTCGTCGCGGTGATCGTGAAGCTGCTGATTGCCGGCATTGGCGCCTACGTTCTCGCCCGTGTGCTCGGCCTCCGTCCACTCGGGGCATCGTTCGCCGGCATCTCCTTCATGCTGTCGGGCGCGTTCGCGAATTGGCTGACCTGGCCCCTCACGGACGTAGTGGCGTGGCTCGGATGGATAACGGCTTTCGCAGTCCTCGCCTACCGGCGGCCAGATCGCTTTCGCTATCTCGTCGGCCTGGCTGTCTCCGTTGCGTTCTGCCTCTACGGGGGCTTCCCCGAAGCGAACGTCTTCGTCGCCTTGGCCGTCGCGGTGCTGGCGGTGGTGTTCGCAGCGGCGTCGACGGTCGTCGGGCATCGTCACCGTAGATCGCGTGGGGGAGCCGGCACCCGGGCGTTCGCGTTGGGAGGGCTCTCGAGGGTCGCAGGCGGCGGGATCGTCGGCGTACTGCTCGCGCTACCGCTCTGGTGGCCGGGGTTGCAGATTCTCCAGCTTGCTCACAGGCGGACCGAGGGCGGCTTCCCTGGTCTCCCGGCGAAGAGCATGTCGCTCCTCCTGGCTCAGGGCTACTACGGGCTTCCGACGCGAGCCAACACGTTCGGGTTGAAGGGATGGAACTACTACGAGAGCGCGTCCTACGTCGGCGTGATCATGGTTGTGCTGGCGGTTGTCGCTGTCGTCAAGTGGTGGTACCACCCGACCGTGCTCGCGCTTGCAGCCCTCTGCGTCGTGGCCCTCGCGGTGGCATACCAGCTGCCCTCGTTCCACCCGATACAGCACTTCTTGAACCACGTCTCCGGTCAGGTGCAATGGGAGCGTTTCCGCACGATTCTCGGTCTGCCCCTCGGATTACTGGCAGGCCTCGGCCTCGAGACCGTCATCCGGCGATGGCGCTCCCGGGCGACGTTCGGTGCGTTCGCGGTTGCAACGGTTCTCGTGGCGGCAGTGGTGGCGGTGCTCGCGAGCCGTCGGGCGCCAACGGCTGCTCTGGTGTCGGTCCGCGACCGGAGCCTGATCTGGCCGGTGGGCCTCGTCGGTCTCTGCGCTGTCTGTGCGATCGCGTGGGCTGTCCTACTCGTGCTCGCCGCACGCGGCGGTGCGCGGGCGCACGGCACCGGCCGGGCGGTGCTGCCCGCGCTGGTAGCGGGCGGGCTCTGGGCCGGAAGCGCGGGGTTCTTGCTCTTCGCCGGCGTCGGCATAAACGCCTATAGCCACACGCTTTACCCGGTCACCCCGGCCATCGCGGCGCTGCAGCGCTATGTAGGCTCGGACCTTGTCGGGCTGGACGACAGAAACGCGACCAACGCCCAGCAGTTCTCACCAGTCGGCTTCTATCCCGAGGTGAACCTCGGCTACGGGATAGCCGAGTTCGCCGGTCACGACCCCGTGCTTCCCCAGTCCTACTTCTCGACATTGGTGCCGGGGACAGGGGCGGGCGGGCCGGGCTACTTCGAGCCAGACGTCGACACGGCCTCACTCGCGCGCGCGTACGGCACTCCATATGTGCTGGCGCTGCCGGGCCTGCGACCCATTCCCGGATCAACGTTCGTGGCCGACATCGCGGGGGAGCAGTTGTACTTCGTCCCCGGGGCGGCGCGGTTCACCCTCTCGGGTGGCGGGAGAGTGTCGCAGGTGCGGCATCCGTCGGCGACCGAGTACGACATGGAGACGCGGACGGCAGGTCGGTCGAGCGGAGAGACGCTCACGGTCCGCGTGACAGCGGTGCCCGGATGGCATGCATCGATCGACGGGCACGCAGCTCAACTGCACAAGTTTGACGGCGTCATGTGGTCGTTGGCGGTGCCCGCCGGCACGCACGACGTCCGGATCTGGTACTGGCCGGACCGCTTGAGCGAGGGCCTCGCCGCGGCAGGGCTCGGGGCGGTCGCACTCGGCGCGTGGGGTGCCATTGCATGCTGGTCGAGGCGCCGCCGCCGGCCGCCGACCACGGTCTCGGCGTCAGGGACCGACGTGTTCTCTTTGGCTCCGCTGTTCGACTCCGCGAGCGAGTCGGCGGGTGGCACGTGACGTCGGATCACTCTGGATCATCGCGGCAGTACCGCCAGACGATCCCTCGGCCGCCCGGTGCCGAGATGGTCTCCGAGCCGGAAGCGGCGTTCGCCTGGCTGAGCCCGATCGAAGCCGCGGCTCTTGCCTCACCCGAGGCCATCGAGCAAGCGTTCGGGAACGACTTTGTGGCGGCAGGCAGCAGCCGCATTGTTGATGAGGCTCAGCCGAAGCCTGCCGCAGCCGTGCTCCTTGCGCTCCTCTTGGGAGCAAGAGATGAGGTCAGCCTGCTCCTGATACGACGAGGCGCTCACATGCGCTCGAACCCGGGCGAGATCGCATTCCCGGGTGGGCGCCTTGAGCCCGGCGAGTCCCCCCTCGAGGCAGCGCTGCGCGAGGCATCTGAGGAGGTGGCACTCGACCCCGGCGCAGTGCGCCTGCTCGGCGAGCTGCCTTACGCGACGCGGGCGCTGCGCCTGGAGACGATCGCGGCGTTCGTAGGCGCCGTGACAGGCGAGCCGACTCTTGCTGCGAACCCTGACGAGGTGGCCGAGTTGCTCGTCACGCCGCTTGCAGGTCTCGCCGACCGGTCTCGCTACTGGGAGGAGCTCTGGCACCGAGCTGACGGGCTGGAATGGCGGATGTCCTTCTTCGACCTGGGGGACGACCTGATCTGGGGTGCGAGCGCTCGCATCCTCGTCTCGTTGCTCGACCGTCTCGTGATGGGGTCGCGGATCCCCTGAGGAGGGAGCGCACGTCATCATCTAGGCTCGCTCGAGGTGGCTGAGATCGAGATCGGCATAGGGAAGTCAGGGCGCCGGGGCTACGCCCTCGACGACATCACCGTCGTGCCTACGAGGCGAACGCGGGATCCAGAGGACATCGATCTCTCCTGGGCGATCGAGGGGTATCGGAACGAGTTGCCGTTTCTCGCGTCCGCTCTCGACGCGGTCGTGAGCCCGGAGCGAGCTGTCGAGATCTCCAAGCTCGGCGGTCTCGGCGTGCTCAACCTCGAGGGTTTGTGGACGCGCTATGAGGACCCCGAGCCGTGGTTCGAGCGCATTGCAGCAGCATCGGACGAGACCGCCGCAGCCGTGCTGCGCGAGGCGTACTCGGAGGCGGTGAGGGCGGACCTCGTGACGGAGCGGATCCGCCAGATCGCGAGCGCCGGCGTGGTGACCTGCGCTGCGCTCACGCCGCAGCGGACCGCCGAATTCGCGAAGGCGGTGGTCGACGCAGAGCTCGACTTGCTCGTCGTTCAGGGAGTCGTCGTCTCGGCCGAGCACGTCTCCAAGAGCCGGGAGCCCTTGAACCTGAAGCGTTTCATCCGCGAGTACGACATCCCGGTGATCGTCGGTGGCTGCACGTCCTACCACGCCGCGCTGCACCTCATGCGAACGGGTGCTGTCGGTGTGCTCGTCGGAGTGGGATCGGGAGACGCCTCGACGACAGCGTCGGTGCTCGGGATCGGTGCACCCCAAGCGACGGCGATCGCCGATGCGGCGGCGGCTCGCTCTCGCCATCTCGAGGAGACCGGCGTCTACGCGCAGGTAATCGCCGACGGCGGGATGAACAAGGGCGGGGACCTCACGAAGGCGATCGCCTGTGGTGCCGACTCGGTCGTGCTCGGTACAGCGCTCGCCGCGTCCGAGGGCTCTCCCGGGCGCGGGTACGCGTGGGGGATGACGGCGTTTCACCCGACGCTGCCTCGGGGGACGCGGGTCCAGGTCGAGCCTGCCGGGACCCTGGAAGAGATCCTCATCGGCCCGGCGCAGACGAGCGACGGCCGGGCGAACCTGTTCGGTGCCCTGCGAGCTGCCATGGCGATGTGCGGCTACCAGACGATCCGCGAATTCCACAAGGCGGATGTGGTGACGCGGGAGCGGTAGCTGCGACCGCAACGGAACGCCGGGTGGGAGCGAGTAGGTACTCGAGACAGCCTGGGCGTCCGAGTACCGTTAGGGGATGACGAGCAGCTTCGACACGGTCCTCGTCGTCGACTTCGGCGCCCAGTACGCACAGCTGATCGCGAGGCGAGTGCGGGAAGCGCACGTCTACTCCGAGATCGTGCCTGCCTCGATGAGCGCAGCGGACATGCTCGCCCGGCACCCGAAGGGCATCATCTTGTCCGGCGGCCCGAAATCGGTCTACGCGGACAATGCTCCGACGATCGATCCCGGGATCTACGGCACCGGTGTCCCAGTACTCGGCATTTGTTACGGAGCCCAGCTGCTCACACAGCAACTCGGCGGCGAGGTCGCGCACACGGGCACGGGCGAGTACGGCCGGACCGTCCTCCACAGGGATCGCGTGGCGTCAGTTCTCATGGACGCGTGGCCACAGGCCTCGAACGTCTGGATGAGCCACGGCGACTCGATCGTCGGAGCACCTGCGGGCTTCCGCGTCACGGCGACGACCGACGAGGTCCCCGTCGCGGCTCTCGAGGACAGCGACCGTCGCGTCTACGGCGTGCAATTCCACCCCGAGGTTGTGCACACGGACCGTGGGCAGGAGCTGTTGAAGCGTTACTTGTTCGATGTCTGCGACTGCCTGCCTACTTGGACCCACACCTCTGTCATCGAGACAGCCGTAGAGGCAGTCAGGTCCCAGGTCGGAGGCGAGCGGGTCCTGTGCGCGCTCTCAGGCGGGGTCGACTCGGCGGTGGCGGCAGCTCTCGTGCACAAGGCGGTCGGCGACCAGTTGACTTGCGTCTTCGTCGATACCGGCCTGATGCGGGCGGGGGAGGGGGAGCAGGTCGAGGCTGCGTTTCTGAGGCAATTCCATGTGGATCTCGTGCATGTGAAGGCGGAGCAGCGTTTCTTCGATGCGCTGGAGGGCGTGACCGAGCCGGAGGCCAAGCGCAAGGTCATCGGGGAGCTCTTCATCCGCATCTTCGAGGAAGTCGCGATCGAGCACCAGGACGTGAAGTTCCTCGTGCAGGGAACCCTGTACCCGGATGTGATCGAGTCGGGGACGTCCGAGGCCGCCACGATCAAGTCCCACCACAACGTTGGGGGGTTGCCCGAGGACATGGACCTCGACCTCGTCGAGCCGTTGCGGCTGCTGTTCAAGGACGAGGTGCGAGCGATCGGGGTCGAGCTCGGCTTGCCCGAGGAGCTGGTGTGGCGGCAGCCCTTCCCGGGGCCTGGCCTGGCGGTGAGGATCGTTGGAGAGGTCACGACCGAGCGGGTCGAGATCCTCCGGCGGGCCGATCAGATCGTGCTCGAGGAGGTGCACAAGGCCGGTCTCGACCGGGAGCTGTGGCAGTACTTCGCCGTGCTGCCCGCGATCCGGTCGGTCGGTGTCATGGGAGACGAGCGGACGTACGCCTATCCGATCGTCGTGCGGGCGGTGACGTCCGAGGACGCCATGACAGCAGACTGGGCCCGGTTGCCGTACGACTTGCTCGAGCGGTTGTCCCGCCGGATCATCGGTGAGGTCGCCGGAGTGAACCGGGTCGTGTACGACGTGACGTCGAAGCCGCCGGGGACGATCGAGTGGGAGTAGGGCACCTAGCGGCTGGGTTGGCGCGTCAGGTCTAGGGCGCGCCACGCGAGGCGCCAGCCGAGCATCGTCGCGCCGAGGAAACCGAGCGCCACGAGTATGAAGGCGAACGCGGTGCCCTGGCCGGCGATCACGCGGAAGGTCATTCCGAGCGCTACGCAGCCGAGCCAGGCTGCAATTCCCGTCGCCGCGATGGCCGTGGGGCGCTTCCATGCGCGCCCGCCGAGCCATCCCGCCGCCAATCCAGCGAGAAACGGCCACGCCGTCGACGCGATTCCCGCCACCGTGTCGCCCTTGGAATGGGTCGCCCGACCGATGATGACGAACACGAGCACGCTTAGGACGTCGAGGCCGAGGGTGAGGGTGCGGGTGTGCACGCCGCTGAGGCTTGCGTGGCGGGCGCGGGTCAGGCCGTGTTGCACGACGCCGGAGCCTAGGCGGAGAGGGTCAACGAAAACTGTGAGTGGATCCGCCCCGGGTTTTCGCGGCGCGTGGCGTCACGATCTTGTGATCGGGGAGACGTGGTAGGCGTATTCTTCGCGATATGTCCGAATGGTTCTCCATCGAGGTGCTCGACGCGGCGTTCTCGGCGCGCAGCTGGGTGGAAGCGCACGGAGATGCGATCGTCCAGGCCGGGCTCGGAGAGGGAGCCCTCAACTGGGAGTGGCACCACCACCGGTGGGGCAGCCTGATCGAGATCGAGTTCGCGGACGAGGAGCAGTTCGAGCGCTTTCGTATCCACCCAGCCGTGGAGGCGGCGCTCGAGGCGGTGCCCGACCGGGTAAACGGCCTCCTGATCCACCGAGGGAGGGGCGGGAGCTCGGGGACCCGGCGCCCGCGCCGGCCACTCCCGATGGCTGGGTCCGGTGCGGTCGCTCTGCCGGAACCTGAGGAAGCGGCAGAGGAGTGGTGGGATCGGAGTGACCTCGTCAGCCTGACCGCCGCACCAGAGCCGGCCGGTCGCCTCTCCGCCTGACGAGTCAGGGCTCTGGGGGCGCCTGAGCCCCGGCGGTCCTCCAGTCCTTGGTGTCAGGGCCTCTCGACATCTCGTCAGAGCCATTGCCGCTTCTTGAACAAGGCCAAGAGCGTTATCACTGCGAGCAGCTCGAGGCCGATCCCCGCGCCCCAGAAGACCCACGGCCCTTGTATGTGGGTGACGAGAACCGAGAAGTTCTGCCCGAAGAAGCCGGTGAGGAAGCTGAGCGGCAGGAAGATCGTCGCGATGATGGTGAGCTGCTTCATCACGACGTTCAGCCGATTCGAGACGACGGACAGGTGGGTGTCGACTGCCCCGGTCAACAGGTCGCGGTAGCTGTCTATGAGGTCGCTGATCCGTATCAGGTGGTCGTAAATGTCGCGGTAGTACCGCTCCGCGTCGTCGGTCATCCCCGGTAGCTCGAGAGCGCCTGCGGCAATCCCGGCGAACACGTCCCGTTCCGGCGTCACTACCTTGCGGAAGTTCACTAGCGAGCGCTTCATGTCGAACAAGGTGCCGAGCTGCGCTTCGGTGGGATTCTGGAGGATCTTGTCCTCGAGGGAGTCGATCTCGTCGTCGAACCGGTCGAGCACCGGAAAGAAACCGTCGACCAACGCGTCCACCACCCGGTACAACAAGAAGATCCCGCTCGCCTGCCCGTGCTGGCGCACCACGGAAGCATGCGTGCGAACCTGGTCGAAGACAGCCAGAGGGTCGCGGTGGACGGTGATCAGGTAGCCCTCGGAGTAGAACGCGTGCACCTCGATCGTGCCCGTGGCGTCGTCCTTGGCACCACACATGACGAGGTGCACCTGCTGGTCGTATGTCTCGAGCTTCGGCCGCTGGCCGAACTTCTGAACGTCCTCGAGAGCAAGCGGGTGCACCTTGAAGTCGTCGACGAGCAAGGTGAGCGCGTCGGCGTCCAGAGCCGAGAGGTCGAGCCAGAACGGCTCGGAATCCTTGACGGCGTCCCGGACCGCCTCGATGGTCGCCGGGATCGCAGTCCCGTTCGCGAGCAGCAACTGTCCATCCACGGATGGACAGTCTGACCTGGGCGGGCTCAAGGAGCGCGCATGGTCTCGGTATCCTCGAGCAAATGCCTGGCGCCCCGGACCCGAACGCAGAGTGGGACCTGTTCGGGGACTTCGAGCAGATGCCGGCGCTCGACGAGGGCGCAGCAGAGGCGCAACCACAGCCGGCGCACGACCTCTCGGACGAGGCGCTCCTAAGCGGCTTGAACCCGGCACAGCGCGAGGCCGTGCTGCACACCGATGGCCCGCTCGTCGTCGTGGCCGGTGCCGGCTCAGGCAAGACCCGAGTCCTCACCCGGCGGATCGCCCGCCTCGTGGCCCAGGGCACCGCCCCGTGGCGCATACTTGCGATCACCTTCACGAACAAGGCGGCGGGCGAGATGCGCGACCGGGTGGTCGAGCTCGTAGGTGCCGACGCCAACCGGATGTGGGTCTCCACGTTTCACTCGGCCTGCGTGAGGATCCTGCGCCGCAACGCAGAGCGGATCGGCTATCGCTCGAACTTCACGATCTATGACGACGGGGACTCTCGCCGTCTCATCGAGCACATCCTCGACGACAGGGGCATCGACCAGAAGCGCTTCCCGGCGCGCGCCGTAGCCGGCGCGATCAGTCAGGCGAAGTCCGACCTCGTCGACCCTGACATGTACGAGGCGCGGGTCGGGACGCTCTACGAGCGCCGGCTGGCCGAGATCTATCTCGAGTACGAACGGCGCTTGATCGAGGCGAACGCGATGGACTTCGACGACCTGCTCGTGCGCACCGTGCGGCTCTTCCGGGACAACATCGACGTGCTCGAGGGTTATCAGGAGCGCTTCGCCCACGTCCTCGTCGACGAGTACCAGGACACCAACGTCGCACAGAACGAGATCGTGATGCTGCTCGGGCGCGCTCACCGCAACGTCTGCGTGGTCGGGGACACGGACCAGAGCATCTACCGCTTCCGCGGGGCCGAGATGCGCAATCTCCTTGACTTCGAGCACGCCTTCCCTGACGCCCGCGTCATCCTGCTCGAGCAGAACTACCGATCCAGCCAGCGAATACTCGACGCTGCGAATGCCGTCATCTCGAACAACATGCTGCGCCAACCGAAGGAGCTCTGGTCAGCCCTCGGCGAGGGCGAGAAGATCAAGCGCTACCGGGCGGGGTCGGACCGGGAGGAGGCCGGCTTCGTGGCGGACGAGATCAACTCGCTCGTCGCCGGCCCAGGCGTCCCGTTCAACGAGATCGCCGTCTTCTACCGGACGAACGCCCAGAGCCGCTCGCTCGAAGAGGGCCTCATGTCACGGGGGATCCCGTACAAGGTGATCGGAGGGACCCGTTTCTATGATCGCCGCGAGATCCGTGACCTCCTCGCTTATCTGAAGCTGGTCGTGAACCCCGGCGACGAGGTGGCCTTGCGCAGAGTGTTGAACGTCCCTCGGCGGGGCGTCGGCGACACCACCGTCACGCGCCTCGTGGCGTATGCCCGCGACTACGGAGTCGGGTTCGCGGAGGCGCTCCGGAGCGCGGTCGACGCCGGCGCGTCACCGAAAGCGGCGACCGGCATCAGGACGCTCCTCGAGTTGCTCGACGAGATCGGTGCCGAAGATGTCGCGAGCAAGCCTCCCGCCGAGATCGCCGAGGACCTTCTCGAGCGGACGGGCTACCTCGAGATGCTCGAGGCCGAGGCGCTCCATGGGGGTGCGAAGGCCCTCGAGGCCGAAGGTCGGCTCGAGAACCTCACCGAGCTCGTCTCGGTCGCGTCGGAGTTCACGGACATCGAGAGCTTTCTCGAGACGACCACTCTCGCCGCTGCTGCGGACGAGATCGACGACGGTCCGACGGTCTCGCTCATGACGCTGCACGCGGCGAAGGGGCTCGAGTTCTCGACGGTGTTCCTTACCGGGATGGAAGAGGGCCTGTTCCCGCACAACCAGACCCTCGCCGAGCCCGACGACATGGAGGAGGAGCGGCGGCTCTGCTACGTGGGGATCACTCGGGCACGCGAGCGGCTGTACTTGACTCACACGTGGAGCCGAATGCTGTTCGGGTCGTGGCAGGACTCGATCCCGAGCCGTTTCTTGAAGGAGATCCCCGAGGAGCTCGTCGAGGATGTCGGCGGCGGCGTCGTGGTTGGCATGGGCACCGGCGCAGGCCGGTGGGGCTCGGGCCGATCCTCGTATGCCGAGCGCTACGCCTCGATCGGCACTGGCACTGGAACTGGCACCTCAGGAGGCGGGGCGGGTGCGGGATCGGGCTCCGCGGGGACCACTGGAGCAGAGGCGCTCGGGCTCCGACCAGGCGATGCTGTGATGCACGACCGCTTCGGCGCGGGAGTGGTGACCTACGTGGAGGGGGTGGGAGATGATGCGAGGGCCGAGGTTCGTTTCTCGGAGAAGGGGGTCAAGCGGTTCCTGCTTGCCCTCACCCCGATCAGGAAGGTGACGAGCGGCTGAGAGCTGTCAAGCGCTGGCCGACCCCACACTCGCGACGTAGATGTTGTACTGGTCCCTCCCCGCGGAGAGGGTGAAGTGCGCGCCGACGTACTTGCCGAGATGCCCCGAGAGGGGGATCTGCCCGGGGGGGACCGTGAGGACGAGGTACCGCGCGATCCCTAGCCAGCTCTGCCACTGATCAGCCGCAGACTTGCTCTTCGGGAAAGCGCGTGCGATGGCGAGGATGCCGGCGGGGTCGACAACCACCGGGCAGGTGCTCCCGTTGCCGGCGAATCGTCCCGCTTGGATGAGCAGCATCGGATTGTCCGCGAGCGCGCAGGCTCCGTCCGGGATCGTCGACCCGATCGCCGAGACGGAGAGGATCCCGTGTTGGTTTGCGTAGGTCGCGGCGAAGTCGGCATCTGCAGGAGCCGCGATGCTCGCTACCACTACGGCGCATCCAGCCGTGAGGACACCGAGTGCCGACGCGATCGAAGAACGGGGGTCTGCGCCCTTGCCCGACCACGACGCGGCCACGAGCGCGACGAGGCGGCCGACAGTCATGGCGACGGCTATCGCCACGAACGGGAGAGCGAACTCGCCGTAGCTGAGCGACATCGAGCCTGGGAGCAGCACAGCGAGAAGCACCGCGATGCTCGTGATCGTGATGAACCAGTCGTACGACGATGACGAGGCTGCGCCGCCGAGCGCGACGACGACGATCGCGATGCCGGCGATCAACACGATGAAGGTCGCGAGTCCCGCCGGATGGTGGAAACCCGGCGCGCCGCTCAGGCCGAGCACGTCGGCGAACTTGACGCCGGCTGAGGTGGAGCCGTGCCCGGGAAACTCCGTCACGATGACGTCGCGCCAGAACTGGGTCGGCGATGCGAGGAAGAAGATCAGGCAAGGCACCACGATGCCGAGCAGGATGCCTCCGGCGGCCGGGATGAGCTTCTCCCGCTTTTCCTGCCAGGCGACCGCAGCGCAGCCAATGACGACTGCCGCCGGGATGAGAGCCCACGGCTTGATCGTGCATGCGAAGCCGAGGAGCAACCCGGCGAAGAGCATCCGCGCGCCGTCGGACACCTCACCGTCTTGGAACGCGAAGGAGATCCCGAGGAAGGTGAACAGGAGGATCCAAGGACCGACGGTCACGCCGGCAGTCGAGAAGAACTCGAGCCCGAATGTCGCTGTGAACACGCCCGCCAGCATCGACGCGGGGATCCCGTAAGGCCGAGCCGAATACCCTGCGAGGAAGACGGCGACGACGGTGGCGGCAGCAGTTGCGAACCTCGCGAGTGCGATGGCCACGCCGGCCGAGACGAAGTGGCCGAGCCAGGCGAAGGGCAGCATGACGATCGTCATGCCAGGAGGTTGCGCGAGGGGGAAATTGGAGTATGGCAACGCCCCTTTGGTCAGAGCGATCGCCGAGCCGATGTTCGGCGCCTCGGTGGTGAGCACTACGCCGTGCAGCACACCGTGGAGGGTCAGCTGGTGCGCACAGAGGAAGACCGTCAGGACCGCGGGCAGTAGCGCTGCGATGGTCGCCGCGCGCGGGCTCATCCACCAGGCCCCAGACGTTACGGCTCGCCCCACGTGGCGAATCGTAGTCAGACCTGGTCATGCCGGTTGGGATAAGGGTCAGAGCCGGTCTGCCGGGTAGTTGGCGTAAGACGCCTTGAAGACGCCGGAATGCAGCACGACCGTTGCAGCAGGCTCGCCCGTGCCGGCGTCGCTAAGCGTGGTGCGCACCCAGTAGGACTCGGTACGGCGGCTCTGTCCGATGCCGATGACCTCCCGTTCGACGCCGTACTCCTGGCCGACGAAGACCGGGCCGTCCTCGAGACGGATCTCGAGATCGAGGAACAGGCCGATCGCCGGGCCACGGACCGAGAAGTCGTTCCCCGACTTCGCCGCCAGCACACTGATCATCTCGAACGGGAGGATCGGCCTGCCCCACGGGTTGTCGCCCGTTGCGTACCAGTCGCTCGGTTCGGTGATGGACTCGAGCTTCTGCCTGAGGGAGAACGGATAGAGCTCTCCGTTCGAAGAGTCCATGTCGACCTGCACGGTGGCCGCCTGCGCCGATCGTTGGCCGACGGCGAGCTGGTCGACGATGAAGAGCTCGCCGGGATCCCCGAGTTTGGCCAGCCGGCCTTCGAGCTCGCTCGGTCTGTCCCGAGCGATCGAAGCCGTGCCGGCTAGGACCCGGCTCCCGTCGGCCTTGACTGCCTCGATCTCAGCGAAGGTCTTTCCCGCGAGAACGAGACTGGCGATGACGTCCTCGCCCTCGACGACCATCGTCGAGAAGTGTGCGCTGATGCAGCCTGTCTCGAACCAGCGCTCCCCGTAGCTCGCGAAGGCCAGCGGGTCGAACTGGGAGAAGTGCGTGGGACCTTCGATGGGAGCCCCCTGCAGCCCGAGGCGATCGGCTGTCGCCGTGTCGTGGAGGCTCGAATGGCCGCCGTATGTCTGGTCCTGCAACAACTGACGAGGGTGACGTGCCGGACCGCTGAGTGTCAGGGGTGTCCGGAACGCCGGCACCACACCCGTTCGGCCAATGGGCGTCATCGATGTTTTCCCTTCGCGTCGACGGTCGACGCTAGCCCTCCGAGGGTCGGCAGGTTTAGCCTGGAGGTCAACAGCGGGGAGTGATCGCACTCGCGCGCACCGAAGAGGACTCATGGACCCCACCTACTCTCCTGAAGCAGAGGCGTACCGCGAGAAGATCCAGGCGTTTCTCGCCGAACACCTGCCCGCCGAGTGGAAGGGCATCGGCGCCCTGCCGGCAGAGGAGGCGTGGGCATTCGCTGCCGAGTGGCGCGCAACCCTGCACGCCAACCGGTTGCTTGCCGCCTCCTGGCCAGCGGAGTACGGCGGCGGCGGGCTGACCGAGGTCGAACAGGTGATCCTGGCCGAGGAGTTCTACAAGGCAGGCGTGCCGGCCGGCACGAGCAACGACCCCTTCGGGATCCAAATGGTCGGCAACACCATCTTGCAGTGGGGCACCGACGAGCAGAAGGCGCACTTCCTCCCCCGGATCCTGTCGCACGAGGACATCTGGTGCCAGGGCTACTCCGAGCCCAACGCCGGGTCCGACCTGGCCAACGTGGGGTGCCGGGCGGAGATCGACGGCGACGAGTGGGTCATCAACGGGCAGAAGATCTGGACCTCGGCGGGACACCTCGCCAACTGGATCTTCGTGCTGGCTCGCACCGATCCCGATCTCCCCAAGCACAAGGGCATCTCGTTCCTCCTCGTCCCGATGGACCAGCCGGGCGTCGAGGTGCGGCCGATCAAGATGATGACGGGCGACTCGGAGTTCAACGAGGTCTTTTTCACCGACGCCCGTTGCGCAGCGGGCAATGTCGTGGGCGGGGTCAACAACGGATGGGCGGTCGCAATGACCCTGCTCGGCTACGAGCGCGGCGAAGCCGCCGCCACGTTCCCGATCATGTTCCGCGCCGAGCTCGACAGGCTCCTCAACCTCGCG
>JBKQLZ010000274.1:0-6259 GCA_052146895.1 Acidimicrobiales bacterium | reverse complement strand
CCCGGCCGCTGGTTACGCCCGGTCCTTTCTCACCCAGATGGAGCAGGTGATGGGAACCTGCCTCGAGCGGTCCATCAAAGTCGTCTCGAACGCCGGCGGGCTCAGCCCTGCGAGGCTCGCTGAACGGGTGGAGGAGCTGGCCGATCGTCTCGGGCTCTCGCCGAAGGTGGCCCACGTCGAGGGAGACGACCTCCTCGGGCGTCTCGAGGAGCTGCAGGCAGCCGGGCACGAGTTTGCGAATCTCGACACCGGAGAGCCGCTCGGGTCGAGGTCGATGCTGACCGCGAACGCCTACCTCGGTGGGTTCGGTATCGCAGAGGCGCTTGGCCGCGGGGCGGACATCGTCGTGACTGGCCGGGTGACGGACGCGGCGCTCGTCGTCGGCCCTGCAGCCTGGCACCATCGGTGGTCGCGCTCAGACCTCGACGCCCTTGCCGGGGCTGTCGTAGCGGGCCACATAATCGAATGTGGTGCGCAGGCGACCGGCGGCAACTTCGCCTTCTTCGAGGAGGTCCCCGGTGCAGAGCGCCTGGGCTTCCCGATCGCTGAGGTGGAACCGGACGGTTCCTCCGTCATCACGAAACACCCCGACCAGGGCGGGCTCGTCTCGGTCGAGACCGTCACGGCACAGTTGCTCTACGAGATCGGCGGGGCGCGGTATGCGAATCCGGACGTGACGGCCCGCTTCGACTCGATCCAGTTGTCGCAGGAAGGCGCGGACCGGGTTCGGGTCTCGGGCGTGAAGGGAGAGGCGCCGCCATCGACGACGAAGATTGCCATGAACTATGTCGGCGGGTTCCGCACGACAATGACGATGATGATCACCGGCCTCGACGTCGTGGCCAAAGCAGAGATGTTCGAGCGCGCCCTATGGGGATCCGTCCCGGGTGGGCGGGAGAGCTTCGACTCGGTCGAGGTCCAGCTACTACGGACAGACCAGGAGAATCCCCCGAGCAACGAGGCGGCCGTCGCCCAGCTGCGCATCACCGTGAAGGACGCCGACGAGCGCAAAGTAGGGCGCTCGTTCGGTTCGAAGGTGACTGAGCTTGCGCTCGCGAGCTACCCGGGCTTCTTCGGGGGCGGGAGCCAGACCCAGGCGTACGGCGTCTATTGGCCTGCCGCCCTCCCGTCCGACCTCGTCTGGCAGGAGGTCGTCGTCGGCGGCGAGCGGCATCTCATCGAGGCCGTCGACGTGAGCAGCTTGCCGGCGACAAGGGACCTCCCCTCCGCGGTCGCCAACACCGAGAGCGACCTTGCCAGCTCGGAGGTTGCACCACTCCCGCTCGGTCGGATTATGGGCGCACGCTCTGGCGACAAGGGCGGCAATGCGAACCTCGGCGTCTGGGCGCGCACAGAGGAGTCCTTCGGCTGGTTGAGGCTGTGGCTCACGGCCGACCGCCTCCGGGAGCTGTTGCCGGAGACCGCGAATCTCGAGGTCGAGCGCCACGAGCTCGCGAACCTGCGCGCGCTCAATTTCGTGATCCACGGGCTGCTCGGAGAGGGTGTGGCCTCCTCGCCCCGCCTGGACCCGCAGGCAAAGGGCCTCGGCGAGTACCTGCGGGCGAAAGTGGCACTGGTGCCAGTTCAACTTCATCCCCGGGCTGCGTCGTCATGAAGAGCCCCACGTTGTACGACGTCACAGGTGGCGTCGGGACGATCACGCTCAACCAGCCAGACCAGAGAAACGCCCTCTCCACCGACCTCGTCAACTCCCTCGGAGACCATCTCGCGGCTGCCAGGTCCGACGCCGCCTGCCGGGTCGTCGTGCTCACGAACAACGGTCCCGCGTTCTGCGCCGGCGCAGATCTGAAGGGCTCGTCCACCGAGCAGCCTCGCTGGACGTTGCCCGAGGTGCTCACGACCATCATGGAGCACCCCAAGCCCGTGATCGGGCGCATCGCGGGTCACTGCATGGGCGGGGGAGTCGGCCTTGCGGCGGCCTGTGACATCTCGATCGTGGCAAACGACGCCCGGTTCGGTTTCACCGAGGTCCGAATCGGAGTAGCACCTGCGATCATCTCGGTTGTCTGCCTTCCGAAGATGAGGGTGGCTGATGCTCTCGAGCTCTTCCTGTCCGGCGAGCGCGTCCCGGCGCAGCGCGCCGCCGACGTCGGACTCGTCAACCGCGCTGTTCCGAGAGAGTCGCTCGACGAGGCCGTCGCGGCAGTCGTGGCGGCGTTACTGCAGGGGAGCCCGCATGCTCTCTCGGCCGCGAAGCACCTCGTCTACGACGTCCCGGGCCTCGGACGCGAGGACGCCTTCGAGCGCACGGCCCGCATCTCTGCCGAGCTGTTCGCATCAGATGAAGCGAGGGAGGGGATGGCGGCCTTCCGGGAGAAGCGGGCTCCGTCGTGGGCGCCGCCCGTGTCATGAGGGACCGGATCGCGAAATGGGAGGCGGACTCTCGGGCTCGGCTCGCGCCGGAGGCCATCGACTATTTCGCCTCTGGCTCGGGAGACGAGCTGTCGCTGGCGGAGGCACCCCTCGCGTGGGACAACTGGCGCTTCGTGCCACGGGTGCTGCGCGATGTCTCCCACGTCGACGTGAGCTGCGAGCTCCTCGGGAGCAAGCTCCAGTCTCCGATCGTCGTGGCCCCGACGGCGTACCACTTGCTCGCCCATCCCGAGGGCGAGCTTGCGAGCGCCGCGGGCGCTTGCGAGGCAGGTGCGCTCTATGTGATGGCGACCCGGGCTACTCGCGCCCTCGAAGAGGTGGCGGCGGTGGCCGGCAGCCCGTGGTGGTTCCAGGTGTACGTGATGCGCGACCGCGGGCTCACCCGAGCGCTCGTCGAACGAGCAGTGGCGGCTGGCGCTTCCGCGCTGATGCTCACCGGCGACACGCCGATAGTCGGCCCGAAGCCACGCGCCTCCGGCCCAGTACCGCTCACCGACGCGCAATTCCTCGTCAACTTAGGGCTGCATCTCGCCGAGGCGAGCGGAACCGCAGTCGAGACAGCGACCAGCCAGGACCCGAGCATCACCGAAGAGGTCGTCCCGTGGCTGGCAGACCTCTCGGGTCTGCCGGTTCTCGTGAAGGGGGTACTGCGGGCGGACGACGCCCGGCGCTGCCTCGACGCCGGGGCGGCCGGGTTGGTGGTCTCCAACCACGGGGCGAGGCAGCTGGACGGTGCAATTGCCACGGCGCATGCGCTTCCTGCCGTCGTCGGTGCCGTCGACGGCAGGGCACCCGTGCTCGTCGATGGAGGGATCCTCGACGGGAGATCGATCCTGAAAGCGCTCTGCCTCGGCGCGAGCGCCGTGATGCTAGGTAGGCCCGTCCTGTGGGCGCTCGCGACCGGCGGGGCCGAGGCGGTCACAGAGCTGCTCCAAGGGCTGAAGGCGGAGCTCGTCGAGTCGATGATGCTCGCCGGGGCTCCCACGATCGAGGAGTGCGATCGATCTCTCGTCGAGTGGCAGTGGCGATACGACAAGGGAGGGCCACCAGGATGAACGTGACCGTGCTCGGGGCCGGGTCATGGGGGACGACGATGGCGTCGCTGATCGCACCGCGCCATCCGACGCTGTTGTGGGCGAGGGACGCGGAGGTGGCACGACAGGTCCAGGAGGAGAAGGTGAACGCGGAATACCTGGGTGGTTTCGCCCTGCCACCCGAGTTGCGGGCAACCTCTGACATCGAAGAGGCGGTGGAAGAGGCAGACCTCCTCGTCGTCGGCGTCCCGACCGGTGGCTTCCGCGAGGTCCTGCTGGCGGCAAAGGAGTCAGTGCGTCCCTGGATCCCGATTGTGAGCCTCTCGAAGGGCCTCGAGCGCGGCACCTACCTTCGCATGACCGAGGTTATCCACGAGGTCTTCCCGGGCCATCCCGCCGCCGCCCTCACCGGCCCGAACATCGCTCGGGAGATCATGGAGGGCAAGGCGGCTGCCGCCGTGATCGCCACGGAGGACCTCGACGTGGCTTCCGAGATCCAGAAGGTCATCACCCGCGGCGTCTTCCGCGTATACGTGAACCACGACGTCATCGGATGCGAGATCGGCGGCGCGCTGAAGAACGTCATAGCCATCGCCGCCGGCATCGGCCAGGGACTCGACGTGGGGGACAACACGCGCGCCGCCGTGATGACCCGCGGGCTTGCGGAGCTCACGCGGCTCGGCGTGGCGATGGGTGCCGAGCAGGCGACGTTCGGCGGCCTGGCCGGGATGGGCGATCTCGTAGCGACCTGCATGAGCCCTCACTCCCGCAACCGTCAGGTCGGCGAGTCACTTGGCCGGGGCCGCCACCTCGAGGAGATCCTGGCCGAGATGAACATGGTGGCCGAGGGTGTGAAGACCGCCGAGCTCGTGCTCGACCTGGCCGAGCGGTATGACTTGGACTTGCCGATCTGCCGGGTCATCAACCAGGTCGTGAAAGGCGAGATAGCCCCGCGCGGGGCGTACTGGGGGCTCCACCGCGCCGGCCACGAGGCCGACCCCGGTTGAATGTTCTCCGGGCGAAGTCGACCCGGCTGCGGCAGGCGGCGTCCCGGCCAGGCGGGCGCCTCCACCGATCGGGCGACACGCGTCGCGGAGGCCGGACGGAGCGCCTCATCGAGCCGCCACCGCATGGACGATCGGAGTCATTGACATCGACCACCTCCAGAAGCGGTGCCCCCGCACCGCTCGACCTCAGTATCGGACGCGGTTGGGTGGGGTGCGCGGATCCCTCTTGACCTGGCGTTACGGGCGGAATGTTCCCTTTCGCCCAGTTGTTCGGTAATCTGGTCGACCACCTTCTTCCTCCTTGTGCACGAGAGATGGCCGTAGAGGAGCACGCAATAACCCACCCAGAAGTCGAATCCGAACAGGCGTATCTCGACCGGGCGCACGAGCGCTTGGACGCGATGCGGGACGCCGCTCGGGCGCTGTCCGCTGAAGTCGTGAGCGAAGGTGCTGGTGGCACGTTCGCTGCCAGGGTCGAACGCGACATCCGCGTCGAGCTGTCAGGACGCCGGCTGGCGCAGTTGAACATCGGGGATGGATCGGTGTGTTTTGGCCGGCTCGACTTCGTCGACGGCTTGCGTGGCTACATCGGCCGCATCGGCGTCTCGGACGCGAACGGCGATCAGCTCGTGATCGACTGGCGGGCCCCGATCGCCGAGCCCTTCTACCGCGCCACCCCGGCCGAACCCCTCGGTGTCAGCCGGCGCCGTCACTTCCTGTTCCGGGGCCGCAAGATCATCGGGATCGACGACGAGCTTCTCGACCGGGAGGCCTCCGAGGGGCTCGTCCTCATGGGCGAAGGTGCCCTGCTCGCCGGCTTGGAGCAAGCCCGCACAGGTCGCATGCACGAGATCGTCTCCACGATCCAGCAGGAGCAAGACGCCGTCATACGGTCGGGTCTGCCCGGCATCCTCGTGGTCCAGGGTGGCCCCGGAACGGGGAAGACGGCCGTCGCGCTCCATCGGGCCGCATATCTCTTGTTCACCTACCGACAGCGCCTCGACCGAGACGGGGTGCTCCTCGTAGGCCCCAACAGTGTGTTCCTCAGGTACATCGAACAGGTTCTGCCCTCGCTCGGCGAGCACACCGTCGCACTAGCGACTCCCGGCGAGCTATACGCCGGCAAGGCTCGTGCGCGCGCTGTCGAGCCGTCGGCCATCGCCGAGCTGAAGGGCGATGCACGAATGGCACGCGTGATCGCGCGGGCCGTCGAGACCCGCGAGCGCCCACTCCGGCACCCTCTCGTGGTCCACTACGGGCGGCACGAGCTCACGATCCGCCCGAGTGAGACGCGGCGGATCATCGAGACGGCACGTCAGCGCAGCGGGACCCACAATTCACGCCGCGGGCTGGTCGAGCGGATGCTCGCCCGCACGGTCGTTCGAGCGTGGCGCCAGGCTGAGGACCGCGCGGCGCAACGTGGCGCCCGCCTGCCGGTCGAGAAGGACGAGGCTGCACGGGTCGCAGCCGGCATGTCCTCGGAGCTGCGCCGCGACCCGAACGCGAGGGCCGGACTCGACAGGATGTGGCCGCTCCTCACGCCTGAAGAGCTCCTTCACGATCTGTTCAGCGTGCCCGCCCTACTGCGTGCGGCGGCGGCCGACGTGCTCACGCCAGCGGAGGCCGCGCTTCTCGGCCGCGAGCGTTCCAGCGCTCTGGCCGACATCGCCTGGTCGGAGGCCGATATCGCGTTGCTCGACGAAGCCGCGCAGCTCCTCGGTCCGGCGAAGCGCTCGAGCCGCGGGCGCGCGCGTGGCGACTCCATGATCGACGAAGCCGATGCCTGGATGCTCGACCGAGTGTCGAGCGAGTTCACGCCGGACT
>JBKQLZ010000273.1:0-22808 GCA_052146895.1 Acidimicrobiales bacterium | reverse complement strand
AGCTCGCAGCGGAGGAACCGGCTTCGCCGCACCTCGTGGCGAACGACGTGCACTACGCCTACCGGACCGGTCACGACGTCCTGAACGGGATAGACCTCGCGCCCGAGCCTGGGTCCCGGGTCGCCCTCGTGGGGCCGAGCGGCGCCGGAAAGAGCACGTTCGCACTCCTGCTGACTGGAGTCCACGCGCCGCGCACCGGGTATGTCCGGATCGGCGGCGTCGACGCCCACCGGATGCCCACGGATCGGCTCCGCCAAGAGGTCGTGCTCGTTACGCAGGAGTACCACATCTTCAACGGGACGCTGCGGGAGAACCTGGCACTCGCGTCACCGGACGCAACCGATGCCGATCTGGTTACAGCGCTCGAGGCGGTGGATGCCCTGCCGATGCTCGAACGCCTCCCGGGCGGGCTCGATACGCGCCTCGGCGCCGGTGCGACCCAGCTCTCACCGGGAGAGTCCCAGCAGGTGGCGCTCGCTCGGCTCATCCTGGCGGACCCGCACACGCTCGTCCTCGACGAGGCGACGGCTCTCCTCGACCCGAGAGCAGCACGCCACCTCGAACGGTCGCTCGCACGCGTGCTGGAAGGCCGCACTGTCATAGCGGTCGCTCACCGTCTCCAGACAGCCCGCGACGCAGACCACATTGCCGTGATCGATCACGGTCGGATCATCGAGCAGGGCTCGCACGACGAGCTGCTGACGGCTGGGGGGAGCTATGCCGCCCTGTGGCGGTCATGGCAGGGTGCCTGACCGGACCCGGAGGTCAGGTAATCCGGTGGACTCCCCGCAGGCCGCTCCAGGCGAAGTCGGCGACCCGCTCGGCCAGCAAGATCGCTTCCTTCTCCGCCTCGGCGTCACTCACGATCGAACCACGTTGAGCCCTCTGACGAAGCCAGTGACGCGTCACGCCCTCCGTCATTCCCACCACGCCGATCGCGAGCGTGCGCCGGTGGTCCTCGCCAATGTCGGCCTCGATGAGAGGGCTGATGAACTCCGCGATCGCATCCTGGATCGACCGCAGACCCCGAGCGAGCTCCTCGTCGTGGGGCGCGTCGTAGAGCATCCGGATGGCCGACTGGTTCTCGATCGTGAAACGGAAGTAGGCGAGCATGCCCGCGTCGACTTGGTGACGGAACACGGTCTCCGCGCCTGCGGAACTCCCGAGCGCGTCGATGAGGCGTGCGGTCACATCGTCGATCAGCTCTAAGTACAGCGCCCGTTTGGAAGCAAAATGCTGATAAAGCAAGGGTTTTGTGACACCCGCAGCCGTCGCGATGTCCTCCATCGTCGTTGCGGTGAAGCCCGTTCTCGCGAATGTCTCGAGAGCAACGTCGATGAGTTGGCGGCGCCGCCTCGCGGCCGTAAGTCGCCGCCGCGGCGCCGTTGCAGTGGCGGTGACAGATGGCATGACGAAATTAGTTTACCGCGCGGTAAACAAACCGGAGCAGCTGTTGCGCGAGATCGGACGAGGAGAAACGCATGCGTGCCACCCTCTCATTCCGATCGACCACGAACGGGTCCGGGTCGGCGAGATAGCGATCGAGAGCAGCGGAGTTGCGCCAGTCGAACCACGAGAAACCATATCGGCGAAGCTCCGTACCCACCGGATACGGACCGATGGCGAAGGGTCGCCGGTAGGCGGCCGACTCGATTGAGGCGTTTCCGAAGCCCTCCCAGGTGGAGGCAAGCACGACAGCGTCGCTCGCTGCATAAGCGTCAGCGAGGGTGACTCCATCGGGTCTTCCCTGGATGACGCGCACTGCGGCGCGCGACACGAGCTGATCGAGACGCGCGTGATAGTCCTCGTCGACGGGGCCTAGGACCCAGTACACGGCGCCGATCCCGCGAGCGAGGAGAAGGCCACCGGCGACGTTCTTGGAGGCAGCGACCCTCGTCGGCTGCAGGAGCAGGCGTTGATCGCTCTCGAGCCCGAGAGTTGCTCTCGTCCTCTCCCTGTCACCCCGAGGCGGATCCATGTCGAAGTGGTGGTAGATCGTCCGGGCGACGATGCCCCGAGCGCCGAGCTCGAGCCGCGAGCGCTCGTTGATCGTGATGTGCGTCCATGCCGGATCGTCTGGTGGGAGGCGGTCGCCGCCACCGGCCTGCCAGGCGAGGTCGTGGTGCCTGAGCATCGCGGGCCGACCAGCTAGGAGGCGGGCGAGAGCCTCGGTCTCGGGCGGATTCGACCAGCTGGAGCAGCAGTTCTCGACAACGACAAGATCCTGGTCGCTCAACAGCTGCTCGAGAGATGCTTCGTCCAGCGGCACCAGGTGATGCGCCGTGCCTTCGCTGGCGATCGTGGTGACGAGCGAGCCGAGCGACCTGAAAGCGTCCTGGCAGACGGCTGACGCCGCCGAGATGCCGTCGGGTGCTCCGAGCCGGTGACCGACGAAGGCCACCCGGGCGGGGACAGAGTCCGGAGCGGAGCGCGCGGCCACGGCGGGCACCTTACGCAGTATGGGTACCTAGTAGAACTATGCGATGCCCCGCCGCGCGTTGATCACCGGAATTACCGGCCAAGACGGCTCGTACCTGGCCGAGCTGCTGCTCTCGAAGGGTTACGAGGTGATCGGCATGGTTCGCCGCTCGAGCACCGTCAATTTCGAGCGGATCGCCCACATCCAGGACCAGCTGACACTCGTTCCAGGGGACATACTCGACGAGGCCTCCATGATCCACGTCCTGCGCGAGCATCGTCCCGCGGAGGTCTACAACCTCGCCGCCCAGTCCTTTGTTCAGACTTCCTGGAGCCAGCCCGTGCTCACGGGTGAGGTGACGGCCATGGGGGTGACCCGCATCCTCGACGCGATACGCCTCACAGATCCCGAGATCCGCTTCTACCAGGCCAGCTCGTCGGAGATGTTCGGGAAGGTCCACGAGACCCCGCAGCGGGAGAACACGCCCTTCTACCCACGAAGCCCTTACGGCGTCGCCAAGGTGTACGGCCACTGGATCACCGTCAACTACCGCGAGAGCTACCAGATGCACGCCTCCTCCGGCATCTTGTTCAACCATGAAAGCCCACGTCGAGGGCTCGAGTTCCTGCCCCGCAAGGTGAGCAACGGCGTCGCCCGCATCAAGCTCGGACTCGACAAGGAGTTGCGCCTCGGCAACCTCGACGCGAAACGCGACTGGGGCTACGCCGGCGACTACGTCCGCGCCATGTGGGCGATGCTGCAGCAGGACAATCCGCAGGACTACGTCGTGGCAAGTGGCGAGACGCACTCGGTGCGGGAGCTTTGCGAGGTCGCCTTTGATCGCGCCGGCCTCGAGATGTCCCACCACGTCGTTATCGACGAGCAGTTCCTCCGGCCTGCGGAGGTGGACCTACTGGTGGGCGACGCGACCAGGGCGCGGGCGGAGATCGGGTGGGAGACCGAGGTGAGTTTCGAGGGGCTCGTTCAGATGATGGTCGATGCCGACATCGATCTTCTGCGCTCGCAGACGACGTGATCCGTCACTAGGTTGCGTCGCTGTGCTGGCCGCTTGGCCAGATCAGGGCCTTGGCCCGTAGCATGAGGGCAGTCCCATGGCGCCTGCCGTACGTCTACGTGAGGCCGTTGCCCTCGCCGGTCGCTTCCCCCTCCTCGCCGGAGTCTCGCTCGAGATCGACGAGGGTGAGGTCGCGCACGTCCGCGGGCCGAATGGCGCCGGTAAGACGAGCCTGCTGAGGCTCTGTTGCGGGCTCGTCCCGCTGCACTCAGGCGAGGCCTCGGTGCTCGGCTACGACCTTGCGGTCGACCGCAGCGCGGTCCGGAGGCATGTAGGCCTTCTCGGTCACCAGGGCTTTCTCTACGAAGAGCTCACGGTCGAGGAGAACCTGCGTTACGCGCTGCGCAGCTTCGGCCTTGATACGGACCTGGCGGCGGCCGCCGCAGCCAGGCTCGGGCTCGACGGTCGCCTCCCATCGACGCCAGTCGGGCGGCTATCCGCAGGCCAGCGGCGCCGCACGGCCCTTGCACTTCTCCTCGCACGTGACCCGCGGCTGTGGTTGCTCGACGAACCTCATGCCGGTCTGGACCAGGAGGGCCGCGAGCTGCTCGACGAGCTCATCACCGAGTCCCGGGCGAAGGGACGGACCGTGCTTCTCTGCTCGCACGAGCACGAGCACGCAGGCGCTCTGTCCAATCGCACCGTCTGGCTGGCAGGTGGCCAGGTCGTGGAGGAGCCCGCCAGTGTTGCGTGACGCGTGGCTTGTGGCAGGCAAGGACCTGCGCATCGAGGCACGGTCCCGGGTGGCACTCAACCAAGTCGTGCCGTTCGCGGCGGCCGTCATCTTGCTGTTCGGCCTCGCCCTCGGACCGGACCGCAGCGTGCTGGCGCCGGCATCAGCAGGGCTGTTCTGGATCGCCGTGCTGTTGTCCTGCCTGCTCGCCACGCAGCGCAGCTTTGCCGTCGAGTCGGCGGACGGAGCCCGCGACGGTCTGCGTCTCTCCGGACTCGACCCGGGCGGGATATTCCTCGGCAAGGCCGGAGCCGTCGTGGCTGAGCTGCTCGTCCTCGAGGCACTGCTCGCGGTGGGCGTCGCGGTCCTGTACGGTGCCCATCTCACCGGCGGGCTTGTGCTGGCGGCCGTTTGCGTGACCGCGACCGTGGGGCTTGCCGCTGTTGGCATCATCTACGGAGCCGTTGCCTCCGGACTCAGAGTGAAAGAGACGCTCCTCCCTCTCCTCTTCCTCCCCGTTGCCGCTCCCGTCCTCCTCGCCGCCACGAAGGCGTGGGACGAGGCCCTTGCCGGGAGGCCCTCGGGTGGCCTCGGGTGGCTGTCGTTGTTGGCCGTGTTCGCGGTCGTGTACGTGACGATAGGGATCGTGGCATTCGGTCCGCTCTTGGAGGAGTCATGACGGGATCGAGGGTGCTCAGGGCGACCGGAATCCTCGCTCTGGTGGGCGTGGCGGCCACCGCGTGGCTCGGGCTGTGGGTGACACCGAACGCTGTCGGCTTCCCCCACGGGCTGGTGCGTCTGCTCTACATCCATCCACCGATGGCATGGGTGGCGTTCGTCGCGTACGGGATGGCGTTCCTGTCCAGCCTGCTCTATTTGTGGCCGAGGACTCGTCATGCCCGCTTCGACCGGATGGCTGGAGCCTCTGCCGAAGTCGGCGTCGTCTTCACAGGGTTGACGCTCGCGACCGGCTCGATCTGGGGAAGGCCGACCTGGGGCGTGTGGTGGACGTGGGATCCGCTCCTCACCACTACCGCGCTGCTGTTCGTCCTTTACCTCGGATACCTGGCGATCCGGCGCGTGCCAGGCGATCCCGAGGTCGTGGCCCGCCGCTCGGCCATCGCCGGCCTCATCGCCTTCGTCGACGTGCCCGTCGTGTACTTCTCAGTCTCATGGTGGCGCAGCCTGCACCAGGCCCCAACCATCGACTTCACAGGCCGCCACTTGTACGTCCACGGCTCAATGGCCTGGACCTTGCTGCTCGGATTCGTCTCTTTCACTCTCGCCTACGGGTGGCTGACCGCACACAGATACCGGCTGGCGGGCCTGCAGGACAGCGAAGCCAACGAAGGTCTGCTCCAAGCCATCGACGAGCGCCGCGCAGAAGGCAAGGTCCTGGTGTGAGCGGCTACATCGAACTGGGCTATACGGTCGTGCTAGCCACCCTCGCTACCTATTCAGTCAGCGTCATAGTCCGCGAAAAGGCAGCTAGGCGCCGACTATCTGCGTCCGCAGGGCTGGGAGCGGAACCGGCGACCGTTTCTCAGGTCGCCGGAGACGCGCCCAGCGACGCGGACAGCGTCGCGGACGATGACCGGGGGGTGCTGACGTGAGCGACGCGGCTCCGGTTCGGCCGCGACGCGGCGGAGCGGGGTCTAGCCGGCGGCTTGCTGTCGCGGGCTTGGTGATCGTGATGGCGCTGGGGTTCCTTGTTTACAAAGGGCTTACTTCAGCGATTGTGTTTTTCAAGACTGCTAACGAGGCGATTGCTCAACGGGCGACACTCGGCAACTCAACCTTTCAGCTCGAGGGGACTGTGGTCTACGGCTCGGTACATCGGGTGGGTAGCACTCAGGTCACCTTCGAGATAGCACAAGGCGGGGCGACGATCCACGTCGAGAACACGGGTGACCCGCCGGAGATGTTCCGTCCCGGCCTCCCAGTAGTGGTCGTCGGGCATTTCGTCGGTAACTCTGATGGCTTCGCCTCTGATCAGATAATGGTCAAGCATTCCCAGCAATACATCGCCGCGCATCCGAACCGGGTGAAGGTCGTGGCGAAGACCGGCACCCACACGTGAACGCAATTCTCGGGCAGATCGGGGTCGCTCTCGGCCTCGTCTCTGCGGCGGGGTGCGTGATCGGGCTGGTGCTGGGACTCGTGCTCCGCCGCGACTCGCTTCTGGCGGCGGCGCCCAAGGCCATCTTCGGTGTGATAGCCGGAGTCCTGCTCGCGACGTTCGCGATGGAGCATGCGCTGCTCACGCACGACTTCGCGCTTTCCTACGTCGCCAACAACAACAGCCGGCAAACTCCTCTGCTTTACGACATCACCGGAATGTGGTCGGCGCTTCAGGGTTCGATCCTGCTGTGGTCACTCGTTCTGACGGGTTACCTCACCGTCATGTACTGGCGCTTCCGGGCGCGGTCGGCGGACCGGCTCGTCGCGTGGGCGACGCTCGTCGGGATGGCTGCGGCGACATTCTTCTTCGGTCTCATGGCAGGACCCGCCAACCCTTTCATCACCGTCGCGGGCGCACCTGTCTCGAACGGGCTCGGGCCGAACCCCCTCCTGCAGGACAACGTCCTGATCGCGTTTCACCCGGTCTTCTTGTACCTCGGATACGTCGGGTTCACCATCCCGTTCGCGTTTGCGGTCGCGGCGCTGGCCACGGGGCGACTCGGCGAGGGCTGGCTGATCGAGACGCGTCGGTGGACTGTGATCGCCTGGGCGTTCCTGACGATCGGCATAGTGATGGGCGCGTGGTGGTCCTACGAGGTGCTCGGATGGGGCGGCTTCTGGGCATGGGACCCGGTGGAGAACGCCGCGCTACTACCGTGGCTGACGGCCACCGCATACCTCCACTCGGTCATGGTGCAGGAGCGGCGAGGCCTGCTCCGCGTCTGGAACATCTCTCTCCTGATTGCGACATACGCGCTGACGATTCTCGGTACCTTCCTCACGCGGTCGGGCGTCATCCAGTCGGTCCACTCCTTCAGCGACTCAGGCATCGGGCCGCTTCTCTTGGCCTATTTCGGGCTGGTGGTCGCCGTCGGGGTTGGCCTGATCGGCTGGCGAGGCGATCGGCTGCACTCCCCCGGATCGATCGACTCGCCGGTGTCGCGGGAGGGCGCGTTTCTCGTGAACAACCTGCTCTTCGCGGCGTTCGCCGTTGTCGTCCTCATCGGCACGGTATTCCCACTGTTCGTCGAGGCCTTGGGCCATCAGGAGATCTCCGTCGGCACGCCCTACTACGACTCGGTGACCGTCCCGATCGGGTTCGCGCTGCTCTTCTTCATGGCTGTCGCACCGGTATTGCCTTGGCGGGCGGCGTCGTCGCCCCTGTTGCGGTCGCGCCTCGCGATCCCTGCCTGGATCGGCGTCGCGGTCGTAGTGGGGTGCGTGATCGGCGGCGTGCGTGGTTTCACACCGCTTGCGGCGTTCGGCTTGGCGGGCGTGGCCGGGGGATCCGCCATGCGCCAGCTCGTGCTCGCAACGGTGTCGGCGCACCGCTCCGGAGCCGGCGCCTGGCGAGGGCTCGTCGGGCGGGCGAACGGCGGGATGGTCGTCCACCTTGGCGTCGTCGTCGTGGCATGTGGCCTGGCCGCTGCCACTTCGTTCGGCCACCGCGGGACTGTCGTGCTGCGCCCGGGGGGTCGGGCTGAGTTCGGTGGGCACTCGATCGTCTTCGAGTCCGCTCGGCACTTCTCATATCCCAATAGAGACGGCGTCGTCGCGACCGTCCTCGTCGATGGCGCCCTCTTACGTCCCGCGATCAGCAACTTCCCCGGGCAAGAGGGAATCGGGACACCCGGGATCGATTCGTCCTTCTTCCAAGGGGACATCTACCTGACGATCGACAGTGCCTCCCCCACCGGGACGGGACCTGTCGCGTTCGGTTACGTGGACCAGCCGCTCGTGAAGTGGCTCTGGTTCGGCGGGTTCCTTACTGCGTTCGGGGCGGTGTTGGCTGCAGTGCCCGGGAAGCGGCGGCGGGGGACTGAGCCCGTGTCGGCTTCGGTTGTCCGTGGCTCAGCTGCGACGCTGGGCTCCTCCGGGGCGACCGGAGAAGAAACTGTCGCCCCGTCCGAGCCCAGCGCCGCGGGCCGCGCCGGCCCGGGCGCGGACAGGGCTGGCGGGCGTGACGAGTCGGAGTCGAGTGACGCGGGGGAGCCGGCGGTGGTGCAGTGAGCGACCTAGCCGACGGGGGAGGCGGTGCCTCTCGAGCGGGGTGGAGCCGGCGGTTTGCTGTCGCTCGGTGGTCGGCCGCGGGGGTCGTCGTGGTGGTCGCTGTGTTGGTGGCCGTGCTGGCCACACGTCCGCCTGCGTCCGAGCAGGTCGCGCAGAGCCCTCTGGTGGGCAAGGTCGCTCCCGCTCTTGCGGGGCAGACCCTCAGCTCAGGGTCGACCGTGCAGCTCGACTCGTATCGTAAGCAGTGGGTCCTCGTGAACTTCTTCGCATCCTGGTGTACCGAGTGCCAGGCTGAGGAGCCTCAGCTCGAGCGTTTCTTGTATTCGAGACCTGGTGGCGCGCATCCGATGATCATCGGTGTGTTGTACGGCGACACGCTTTCCGACGGCATCGAGTTCCAGCGCTCCGAGGGAGCCACGTGGCCCGCTATCACCGATCCCGGCGGGCGGATCGCGTCGTCATGGGGTGTTGGCAGCTTGCCACGGTCCTATCTCGTTGCGCCTGGTGGCCGAATAGTTGCGTGCATTCTCGGCGGCATCACTGCGTCGCAGCTGGACCAGCTGCTGGAGCACGAGGCCACCTTGCTCGGAGGCAGGGCGCGGTGACCGCAGCTACTGCCGTCACCGCTGGCGCTCCTACTGATACTCCCGCTCGCGCTCCCGCCCCCGTGCCCCAGAGGAACCGGTGGTGGGCATCTCGAGCCGCGTGGCTCGTGCTCGCAGTAGTCGCTGTCTCGGCTCTCACCTTCGGGAGCATCCACGACAACCCCTCTAGTGATGCCGCGCGCGTCTCGCAGCTGGACAGCATCATCAAGTGCCCGGCTTGCGAGGATCTCTCGATCGCGCAGTCAGACGCGCCATCGGCCGTTGCCCTGCGGCACCGGGTATCGACGTTCGTCTCGCAGGACTGGTCCAACGCCAGAATCGAGGCGTGGGTCACAGACCGCTATGGCAGCAACGCCCTCCTGGTCCCACCGACGAGCGGCCTCAGCGAGACGCTCTACGTTGTGCCCGTCGTGGCGATAGGCGTCGCCGTCGTCGGATTGGGCTGGTACCTGTGGCGGCGACGAGCGGATCCTGAGGATGTCTCTCGGTGACCACGCCGGATCTCAACGAGGAGCTGTCGTACCTCCGGCGCTCTCTCGAAGACCTCGAGCGCGAGCACGCCGTCGGCGACGTCAGCGAGCGCGACTACGAGAGATTGCGCGCCCGCTACGAGACCCTGGCAACCGAGGTGGAGCAAGCGCTTGGAGCATCGGCGCCAGCCGAGCAAGGAACGACCGGGACCGAAGGGGCCGGCCGACCGGAAGGTCCTGCTCGCTCGCCGGTCGCAAACAGGGTCCGGGGCGTTCTCGCAACGAAGCGCGCGCGGCTGGTGACGGGGTGGACGGCGTTCACGTGTTTCGGCCTGGCTGCTGTGCTGCTCGTCCTCTCGTTGGCCGGCGTTGGCCCGTTTGCGAGCACGCCGCCATTGTCCCTGGACGCCCGCGTCCAGATCATGCTGGCCGAGGCTTCGGTACTCGGCTCGAAGGGCGAGGTCACCGAGGCCCTCGCGACTTACGACCGGGTGCTGGCGCTCGCCCCGGAGCAGCCGGTCGCCCTCGCCGACGGTGGCTGGATAGCACGCCTCGCTGGACTCTCGCAGCACGAAGCAGGTCTGGTCCGCAACGGGGATGCTGAGATCGCCGCAGCCGTGCAAGTCGATCCCGGCTACGCCATCGCTCGCGCCTATGACGGCATCATGCTCTACGGCGACCAGCACGAAGACCGCCTCGCGGTGACCGCCTTCCTCGGAATGCTCGACGATCATCCTTCCGCCACCCTTCTTTGGAGCGTCCGTTCCTACGCCATCGCCGCCTACCACGCAGCCGGCGTCGCGGTCCCAGGGCCGATCGCTAACGCGACGAAGCCCCGGACTACCGGCTAACCAGGTTGGGCTCGGCGACTGCTCCGTCTGCTGTCATCTCGCGCCGAGCTCCCGCAGAGCCGCCACAGCGCCGGCGAACACACCGCCAAAGGCCAGAACGTCTGCCTCAGTGGTGGACCAGCCGACGGACAGGCGGAGCGATCGATCAGGATCCACTCCCATTGCCTCCAGGACGGGCGACGGCTCTAGTACCTCCGAGGAGCAGGCCGAGCCGGAGTGAACGGCAATGCCGGCGCGGTCGAGTGAGAGCAACACCGCCTCGCCCAGCACGCCTTCGATCGAAAGGCAGGCAATGTATGGGAGCGACCTGTCAACTTCGACAGGTCCGAGCAAAGTAATACCCTCGACCGAGCAGGCGCTCGCGAGCAACGATGATCGCCAGCCGGCAGCGACCGCGGCCTCGTCCGCCAGCCGGCCCTCCTCCAGCAACTCGGCGGCTGCTGCCCCGAAGCCGACGATCCCGAGGAGGTTCTCGGCTCCAGCGCGACGGGCTCGTTCCTCTGAGCCCCCAACAAGGAGGGGCTGCAACCGCACGCCTCTCCCGAGTATCAGCGCGCCCACCCCGGCCGGCCCGCCCATCTTGTGCGCGCTAACCGAGGCGTACGCAGGGTCGAGCGCGCCGAAGTCGGTCGGCACGTGACCGAAGGCGGCGGCGGCGTCGACGTGCAATGCGACCCCGGCTCGGCTGCACAACTCGGCCACGGCATCGACAGGCTGAACCGTCGCGACCTCGTGGTTCGCCCATTGGCAGTTCACGAGAGCCGGCGCTCGGTCCCCCGAGAGCAGCGAGCCAAGAGACTCGACGTCGATCGACCCGTCAGGCAGGACCGGCACCTCAACGAGCTGGCCTGTCCGAGCGGCTGCCTCGCGGACACAAGAGTGCTCGACGGGAGCGCAGAGGACACCCGAGCCCGCGCCAGCCGCCGCGGACGCGATAGCGGTGTTGGCCGCCTCGGTCGCCCCACTCGTGAACACGACCCGGCTGGGAGCGACACACGCCAGAGCCGCGATCTGCTCCCGCGCCAATTCTACGGACTCGCGCGCTACCCGCCCCTCTTCGTGAACCCGGCCGGGGTCACCCGTGCCATCCGGCTGGCCGAGCCGGTCGAGCATCTCCCGCATGGCGCGCATGGCACCAGGCCGTAAAGGCGTAGACGAAGCGTGATCCAGGTAGTGGCGCACTGATGGTGCCGAAGGGACCTCAGCCGGTGAACGTGGCGCAGACTTCGTCGCCGCGCGCCTTTGACGACAGCTGGACCTCGACGCTGTCGCCGCAGAGGACTGACATGAGCCCTTCGACGAGGCCTCGGTCGGCAGCGCAGAGCACGGGGTTCTCGATGGCTGCGTTGCCGAAGGGGCACGCGCCCCTCACGACGGCCGCGGGCGCCGAGGGTTGCGCGGCGTGGGCGGCGAAGCCGTGTGCGGTCAGCGCGTCAGCGACCGACTGCATCGCGGCGCGGATCGACCGAGGAGCATCGCCCGGTGACATCTGGACACCGAGCGAGTGACCGTACTCGGTCCCTACGTCGTAAGCGACCTTCTCCGCGATGGCAGGCTCGACGAGCGGCAGCAAACGCGCGAGGAGCAATACGAGCAGATCGTCACGATGGGAAGGCACAGAGGCCGTCGCACCCTCGACCGCCCGATACCGCTTGGAGGGCCGGCCGACAACCGAGCCGTCGTGGTCGACGAAGACCTCGAGGTACCCACCGCCGGCGAGCTTGTCGAGGTGGTGGCGGGCGACGTTCGGGTGCAGGTCGAAGTGCTGAGCAACCTCACTGGCCGTTACGGCCTCGCGGTCCCTCGCAAACAGGTAGATGCCGCGGCGGGTGGCGTCGCCGAAGGCCGATGTGATCGCGGCGACAGCTCCAGAGAAACCATCAGCCTCCCCGCCCAGACCCTCCCTCTCTTGCACCTTGCTCACCCCGTTATCGTACCGGTGCGCCCGTCCTTGCAGGTGAGACGCGGGATCGCACGAGGAACGAGAGGTCAGTGAGCAGCTCCCGCAAAGGCGACGACAGCGCGAACGGTGCAGGTGGAGGAGTCGCGGCCGCCGTCGAGGCCACCGTCGACCCCCGCTTGTTCCATCCCATCGGCGGCCTTGGGATGGTGAGGTCGGTCGAGGAAAGAAGGCGCGCGACGAACATCGTCCTGGCGGTTCCGAGCGGCGGCCACCCCGACGAGCAGGCGCTGATCTCTGCTGTGACCGATGCGGTCGAGCGCGCCGGGGGAGCACCGGCCGAGATCCAGCTCGTGTCGATGACGTCGGACGACGAGCTTGCCCTGCAGGCTCGCCTGCACGAGCTCGGGCGCAGCGGTGCTCCCGAGGGGTCTCCGTTTGCCCGGGAGACTGGCCCGGGTGCGACGCCCGGCGGCCGGCACGGCGCCCAGGGCCCGGTCACCCGGCACCACCCGTTCGCAGATAAGGGATCGCCCACCCGCGTGATCGCCATCGGGTCGGGCAAGGGAGGCGTCGGCAAGTCGAGTGTGACGGTCAACCTCGCAGTCGCCTTGGCCAGCCTCGGTCATTCGGTAGCGCTCCTCGATGCGGATGTCTACGGCTTCTCTGTGCCGTCGATGCTCGGGATAGTGGAGCCACCGAGCCTGATCGGTGACCTGCTGCTCCCACCGGTGGCATACGGGGTGCGGTGCATCTCGATGGGCTTCTTCGTGCCCGAGGACCAGGCGGTGATCTGGCGGGGGCCGATGCTGCACAAGGCACTCGAGCAGTTCCTCGTCGACGTGCACTGGGGAACGCCCGATTATCTCCTGATCGATCTGCCGCCTGGAACCGGGGACGTGGCTCTGTCGATCGCCCAGTTCGTCCCGAGCGCCGAGTTGTTCGTCGTGACGACACCGCAGCCGGCCGCCGAGCGCGTGGCGCAGCGGGCAGCTGTGCTCGCACGGCAGCTGCGCCTCCCACTGCGGGGGGTCATCGAGAACATGTCGTGGTTCACCGGCGACGACGGGAAGCGGTACGAGCTGTTCGGGTCGGGAGGGGGCAAGACACTTGCGGAGTCGCTCGGCGTCGCGCTCCTCACTCAGCTGCCGTTCGTTCCCGCGCTGAGGGAGGGCGGCGACATCGGCAAGCCGATCGCGGCGGTGGACCCCGAAAGTGAGCTCGGATCTCTCTTCGCGGCCCTTGCAGCCAAGGTCGTGGAGCTCGGGCCGTCTCGCGTCTACCGGTCGGAGCTGTCGGTTCGCTGAGCCAACCAGCGAGCACCCCAGGCGTATCCTCCGATTCATGGCGGTTGCACCGGATCCGGACAAGAGGGCAAGGGAGTTGACGGCCCGCGCTCTGACTTGGGAGTCGACGATGGATGGGCACACGGCGACCGAGCTTGCGAGCGTGCGGACGGCGCACGACGGCACCCAAGCGATCGAGCTCGGCTTTGGCGTGTTGGACCGGGAGGCGCGCGAGCAGATCGAGGACGAGACGCTCGCCTCGGGCGCGACGAGAGCGCGCGGTGGCGGGACTCGCCTGCGACCGGAGGAGCCCGACGAATGGCGAACCTGCTTCGAGCGCGATCGCGACCGGATCCTGCACTCCGACGCGTTCCGGCGGTTGGCCGGAAAGACACAGGTCTTCGTATTCCCGGCTGATCACCAGCGCACTCGGCTCACCCATGCTCTCGAGGTCGCACAAGTGGCGGGCGCGATCGCGCGGGCGTGCCGGCTGAACGTCGCGCTCGCCGAAGCGATCGCTCTCGGCCACGACTGCGGGCACGGTCCTGGCGGTCACGCCAGCGAAGACGCACTCTCGCCCTTCGTCAAAGGCGGATTCGACCACGCGGTGTGGGGTGCGGATGTGACCTCCGCCGGCTTGAACTTGTGCGAGGAGACACTCGATGGCATTCGCAACCACTCATGGTCGCGACCTGCTCCGTTCACGCCCGAGGGAGAGGTTGCGTCGCTCGCTGATCGCATCGCCTACACGGCTCATGACCTGGAGGACGCCGTGCGCGCTGGGATCGTCGATCTCGGGATGCTGCCGCCTCTGGTCGTCGACCGCTGTGGCCCGACGCGGAGCAGCCAGTTGCGGGCATTCATCAACGACGTGGTCGACACGACTTATCGAACGGGAGTGGTCGGAATGAGCGGCGCAATGGCGGAGGCCCTCTCGGAGCTGCGCCGATTCGACTACGAGCGCATATACCTCCGAACTGCCTCCATCGAGCAGTCGCAGCGCGTGATCGAGATGTTGCGTGCGCTGGTCGCGCACTTCGCGAGCCATCCGTCGGAGATGCCCGCAGAGTTCGCATGGGGAGAGTCGTCGCCGGTCGGTTCGACGGCCGCCGAATGCGCCGATTGGGGAGCAGTTGCCTACGTCGCGGGGATGACGGATCGTTACGCCTGCTCGCAGGCGATTGCCAGACTGGACTGGTCTCGGGACCGCCTGCCACGGGGGTCCGACTAACGCCCCTACGATGGCCACGCCTGACGGCAGACCGCCCTCAACCGGGCCGATTCAAAGGAGCAGCTGCGTGGACGTCCGAATCGGGATCATCCAGACGCCAAAGGAGCTCGACATCGAGCTTGCCGAGGGCACCGATCGCGACCAGGTCATCGCGGACGTCGAGAAGGCGCTCGCTGACGCCGAGGGCGTGTTGTGGTTGACCGACAAGCGCGGTCGCCGGGTTGGCGTTCCGTCCGCGCGGATCGCGTACGTCGAGGTCGGGGCGCAGGCGGACGAGCGGCGGGTCGGCTTCGGCGCTCCCTGAGTGGCCAGGCGGCGGATCGTCCGACGGGTTGCGGGGCCTGAGGCCCAGGGGAGACCGGCGCGCCCATGATCGACCTGCTCTCGCGCCGTCTCCTCTTCGTCACGGGCAAAGGTGGTGTCGGCAAGACCACGGTGGCGGCAGCGCTCGGGCTGCTTGCGGCTGAGCACGGCAAGCGCACGCTCGTTTGCGAGGTCGAGCCGAAGGGCGATCTTTCCGTCGCGTACGAGTGTGGGCCGACTCCCTTTCATGGGCGCGAGGTGAGCACCGGTCTCACGGCGATGTCGATGGACACCGAAGCTTCCCTGCGGGAGTACCTGAAGATGATCGCCCGCGTGCCCGTGATCGGGCGGATCGGCCCGGTCGCGAAGGCCTTCGACTTCGTCGCGACAGCAGCACCCGGGGTTCGGGAGATCCTCACGATGGGGAAACTGTGCTTCGAGGTGCGCGAGCGCCACTACGACCTCGTGGTCGTGGACGCGTCCTCCACTGGGCAAGTCGTCGGCCAGCTCGCCGCGCCGACGGGGATCAACGAGCTCGTTCGGGTGGGGATCGTTCGCAACCAGACCGGCTGGATGCTCGACATCCTCCGGGACCGTCAGGTGACCGGAGCCGTGATCGTCACCACTCCCGAAGAGATGCCTGTGAGCGAGGCGGTCGACCTCGCGTCGAGGTTGGAGCACGAGACCCCTGTCGGACTCGCATGCGTGATCGCGAACCGTGTCCTGCCTGAGTTGTTCGGCACGAGGGAGGAGATCGTGTTCGACAGGCTCAGCACGCCGAAGGTCACGACCCAGCTTGCGCAGGAGGCGGACCTCGACGACGCTGCCCTCCGCACGGTCTTCGCCTCGGCGCGCCTCGCCGTAACGATCAGGCGTGACGGTGCCGCCCACCTCGACCGCCATCGCGCCGGGATTGAAGATTCCGTCCCGCTCCTGTACTTGCCGTACCTGTTCGGCCGCGCTCATGGGTTACGCGCGATCCGGCAAGTCGCTCGCTCTCTCGGAGAAGAGATGTGAGCCCGCCTCGCTCGACAGCCCGGAGGCGCGCGAGCTCTCAGCCTGTCGCGTCGGAGACTGCACTCGAGATCGAGCAGCTCGTTGCCGCGAAGGAAGTAGTTGTGGCCTGTGGCCCAGGTGGAGTCGGTAAGACGACGACCGCTGCAGCGCTTGCGGCCACGGTCGCCGCGCGGGTCGGTGGTCGAGTCCTCGTGCTCACGGTCGACCCGGCCAAACGCCTGGCGGACGCTCTCGGCATCGGCGCGCTCGGCAACAGCGCAACGAGGATCCCGACTTCGGCGTTCACCGCCGCGGGAGTGAGGCCGAAAGGCGAGCTCCATGCTGCGATGCTCGACATGTCAGAGTCCTGGGACGCGCTCGTCCGCCGGCACGCTCCCGACAAAGGGACCGCCCTCCAGATCCTTGCGAACCCGCTGTATCAGAACATCAGCCGGCGCTTCTCCGGGGGCCAGGACTACATCGCGATGGAGCGCCTGTACGAGCTGCACGAGGACGGTGACTACGACCTGCTCGTCGTCGACACGCCACCCTCGCGCAACGCCCTCGACCTCCTCGACGCGCCTGCTCGGATGCAGGAGTTCTTTTCATCCCGCCTCCTCCACTGGCTCACGATTCCCTACCGATCACGGCTCGTGAACGCTGCGTCGCGCCCGTTCTACTCCGTAGCCGACCGGGTGCTCGGCAGCCAGCTGCTGCAGGATCTCGCGGACTTCTTCATCTTGCTCCAGACGATGCGGGACGGGTTCGTGGCAAGAGCAGACGCCGTCGACCGACTGCTGCGGGACGTGAGGACGACGTTCCTCCTCGTTACGACGCTCGAAGCAGTTCCGGGACGGGAGGCGTCGGAGATGAAGGCAGCCCTCGCGTCGAGGAAGCTCCATCTCGGCCTCCTCGTCTGCAACAAGGTGCTGCCCACGTCTCTCACCGACCCGTTGGCAGCCCGGGCTGCCGACGTGCTTGCCGACGACGCCGCCGCGCTGTCGGAGAGGCTGGCGCCGGCGCTGAGCGCGACCGACGAGGAGATGACGCCGGCGGTAATCGCTCGCGTGCTCGAGGAGGTAGCGCAGAGCTTCTCGAACTTCCGCCAGGTGGCCACGAGGGAAGCCGAGTTGTTGAGAGAGCTCGCGGCAGCGCACGACGTGACGGCGATCGTGCCCTACCAAGCCGGCCACGTCACCGACCTTGCCGGGCTGCTCCAGATGGGTGCGAGGATCTGGGGAGAGACGCCGACCGAACCGGGGCCTGCAAAGCGATGATCGACTACCACGTCCATCTTTGGCCGCACGCGGAGCGGGCCGACGAGGGGGAGCTCGCGCTCGACCGAATTAGCCGGTACACGGACCAGGCAGAAGCCGCCGGAGTGGGCGAGATAGCGCTGACGGAGCACTTCTTCCGTTTCGTTCAGGGACGTGCCGTCGTCGATCGTTGGTGGGAGAGCTGCACCGAGCGGGGCGGTCAGCCCCTCAACGCCGAGGCCGAGGCGTACTTCGACCACCACGCGACGGCAGATCTCGACAAGTACGTGGAGACAGCGGTCGCGGCGAAGGAGGCAGGTCTGCCTGTCGTGGTGGGGCTCGAGGTGGACTACTACCCCGGTCGTATGGACAAGGTCTCGCAACTCTTGGCGGGTTACCCGTTCGACGTGCTGCTCGGATCCGTCCACTGGATCGAGAGCTGGATGTTCGACATCGTCTCGGACGCGATCCAGATGGAGGAGTGGGACCGCTGGCCGTACGCCGACGTCTGGAGGGCCTATGCCGACGCGCTTGCGGAGCTTGCCGACACGAAGGCGTGCGACGTGCTGGCGCACCCCGATCTCGTGAAGGCAGCGGGACGTTTCCCGGACCGGGCGGTCATCGACGAATGCGAGGAGCGGATCGCCGAAGCGGCCGCTTCGAGCGGCATGGCGGCCGAGATGTCCTCGGCGGGCATGTTGAAGCTCTGCCGGGAGGACTACCCGTCGGCGAGCTTGCTCGAGCGCTTCGGAGCAAAGGGGGTTCCCATCACGTTCGCGTCGGACGCGCATGGGGTCGGCCGAGTGGGGAACCGCATCGACGTGTTGCACCGAACCGCCGTCCGGGCGGGCTTCGGCTCTGTCAGACGATTCCGCTCCCGCGTGGGCGAGGAGCTCGCGCTCGATGCCAAGTTGGACGACGCATGAGCTCACCTCTGGAGCTCGCATACCGCAACACCTCGCTCGAGCCCGGCGCCCGGAGGCACCTCGACCGCCTCATGGCGACGTGGAGCCTGCTCGCCGACCTGTGCTTCTCCGATCTGCTGCTTTACGTCCCGTTCGATCCCCTCGCGAGTGGCACCGTCGCCGACGACGATCAGAGGCTCGTCGTACTCGGTCAGGTCCGCCCGACCACAAGCCAGACGCTCTTCGAGATTGACCTCGTCGGTGAAGTGGTGACCGCAAGAGAGCTCCCGCTCGTCGTCGAGGCCCTGAGGACCGGAGCGATCGCCGTTGGCGAGCAACGCAACGACACCGGCGAGGGCCACCTCCGTGTCGAGTGCATCCCGGTTCGCTACTCAGCCCAGGTCCTCGGTGCGATCTCCCGAGTTTGGTCGCCGACGATCGCGCGACGTCGTGGCGCGCTCGAGCGGGTCTACCTAGAGCTGTTCGAGCGGCTGTCGCTGATGGTGACCGATGGGATCTTCCCGTTCGCCGACGACGACCTGCCGGTCGAGCACTCGCCTCGGGTCGGCGATGGCGTGATGGTGCTGGACGAGAGGACCCGGATCACATTCGTCTCACCGAACGCCGTCTCAGCGCTACATCGCATCGGCATCATGAGTGCCATCAACGGTTCGACGCTGCCGGCACTCGGGCTCGACACGAGCATCGTGCAGGACTCGTTCGCTTCCCGCCTTCCAGTCGTCGAAGAGATCGAACGGCGCTCCGAGGTGACGCTCTTGCTGCGTTGCATCCCGTTGCTCTCGCGTGGCGAGGTGACCGGGGCGCTCGTGCTGCTCCGCGACGTGACGGACGTGCGCCGGCGGGATCGCCTGCTCCTGACGAAGGACGCAACGATCCGCGAGGTCCATCACCGGGTGAAGAACAACCTGCAGACGATCTCCTCGCTGCTTCGCCTGCAGGCGAGGCGCATCGATGCGCCGGCTGGGAAGATCGCTCTCGCGGAAGCCGAGCGGCGCATCAGGGCGATCGCCGTCGTGCACGAGATCCTCTCGCGCGAGGCGGGTGACCAGGTTCCCTTCGACGAGATCGTCCACGCGCTCGTCAAGATGGCACAAGAGTCCAATGTCGGCCTTCACGACGTCGCTGTGCGAGTGGAGGGCGAGCTCGGCGACATCCCGGCGGAGATGGCGACGCCGCTGTCGGTCGTGGTTGCCGAGCTCCTCCAGAACGCGATCGAGCACGCCTTCGTCTCCGGCGACGCCGAAGGGCCAACCGAACGCACCGAACGCCCTGACGGAGCGCCCCGCATCGACCTCGTGTTCCACCACGATCCGCAGAACTACGAGGTGATCGTCCGCGACAATGGCGTGGGCTTGCCGGAGGGCTTCGACATCGAGGTGACCCGGAGCCTCGGCTTGTCGATAGTCCGCGACCTCGTCCGGACCCAGCTAGGTGGCACGATATCGATGGTCGATGATCGTGGGACACTGGTGAGCCTCGCCGTGCCCACTCGACGGGCGGGCGCGGCGTTCTAGGGGAGAAAAGAGATGGCCGAGATCTCGGCGACACCGGACGGATCGGCCGACCCACCGGCGCCGCGCGGGGACGCCGACGATGACGCTGCAAGATCAGCGCCCTCAGCGGCGTCTCAACCTCCGATGGCCATGGTGAAGGCGGCTCCCGACGACGCCGGGGAGCAGGTACTTGCGGACCTCGCCGGGGTCCGGCCGTCCTTCGAGGAGCTCTACGTCTCCGCCTACCAATCGCTCGTACGGCTCGCGTTCGTCCTCACGGGATCGAACGAGATCTCGGAAGACCTGGTACAGGACTGTTTCGTGAGACTTCATAGGCACTATGACCGTCTCGACACGCCGGAGAGATACGCCAAGCAGGCAGTCGTGAACGCCTGCCGCTCCCACTTCCGCAAGGTTGGCCGGGAGCGGGACCGTCGACCCCTCCTCTACGTCGTCGACAACGTCGAGTCGGCCTCGCCGTCAGCGGCGCATCCCGGCGAGCTCCACGATGTCCTGCTGACGCTGCCTTACCGTCAGCGAGCGGCTGTCGTCCTTCGCTACTACGCAGACCTCTCGGAGATAGAGATTGCCGAGGCGCTCGGATGCAGACCAGGAACTGTCGGCTCCCTCATCCACCGGGGCCTCGAACGGATGAGGGGAGTGCTCGAGCAATGAGCTCGGAGCAACGCGGTCGATCCGACCTCGAAAGCTCGCTCCGGCAGGCCCTCGGAGCACGGGCATCCGCGGTTCACGCCGAGCCCGACCTCGGTGACCTCAATCGGCGCATCGACCGCGCGACCTACGGCGCTCAGCGGCGGGGGCGCGTCTCGCTAGCTGCCGCCGCGCTGGTCGTCGCTGCCGTGGTCGGGGGGTCATTCGGTGCTTTCCTCGCACCGATCAGGGCTCAGCACGGGATTTTCTCGTCGAACGCAAAGAACCAAGCGGGCTCTCTTCCGACAGGCCCCGGGAGAAGCGGGTCTACCAAGTACGGCCGTAGTTCCAAGGGCCCGACTAGCCCCGAACCCGGAGCGAGGGCCCCCTTAGTCATCAACAGGACGACGCCGGCGGGAACCAAGCTGTCAACCGACGGCACATGGCTAAGTCCGGTGGGAGTCGCTAGCGGTGCCTCGTTGAACGACTGCCTTGCCGCTGAGCTCCTCACGACGACCGCATCGAAAGGGACGGCGGTGGGTACCGCCACTGGCGTAGTCGCGCTGCAGCCGCTGGCTGCGGACGGCCTCGAAGTCGTCGACTCAGGAGCCGTTCCTGTGTCCGCCAGTGTCGATCTCTGGTGGGCAACGATCGCCGTCGGCTCGAATGTCGCCCGTGTCGCTGCCGAGGAGCCCGACGGCACCACCGACGCGATGCGCCCTGAGGCGGACGTCGCGGTGCTAGGTGGCACGACGGCGGCGTCGGTAACGTCACGTTTCTTCAGCGTGGTGGCCGAGGACGCGTCGGGGCAGTCGCTTCACTCGATCGGGTTCCTGATGGGCCGCGGCTCCGAGGCCATCGGGACGTCTCTTGTGCCGGCCTCTTCGACCGCTCCGAGCGGGACGTGCCTGACCTCCGGTTCCGCGGATCAGACGGTGACGCCTTCTGGGAGCCAGCCCGCTGCGCCGCTTCTTGCCACGGCATCTGTCGTCTCGGCATTCCATCAGGCGTATACCTTCTACGCCTCGAGCGGTGTGGCGGAGAACCTCGCGGCGGTGGAGGCGGGACGGAGCCTCGACTCCTCAATTCAGCCGCCGACATCCTACGGCGCCCTGGCGACAGCTCAGATGCCGTCTGCTGTGGTCACCGACGTGAGAGTCGCAACCGTGACGTTCCTCTCCGCGCGGGAGGCAGAAGTCGTGTACCAAGCCGGCAACAGGAGGTGGCGCACCGGGGTCGCGGTCGTATCTCCGTCCGGATTCTGGGAGGTGAGCCGCCGAACGTTCTGTGGTGACGTTCTGAGCGGCCTGCCGGCCTCGGCGAGGATCCCCACCGCCATTGTGACGGCCTGCCAGCGCCTCTCAGATGGCGGCTGATTCAGGCTCACGCCGAATTAATCGGGACAAAGCGGGACTGAACTGGATTTCTTGTTAGGAGGCGCGGCGCCGGCGAGCAGCCAGCCAAGCTTTGCGCAGCTTGCGGCGCTCCTCCTCAGAGGTAGCACCCCATACGCCGGATTCCTGATTCGTCGCGAGGGCGAACTCCAGGCACGGCTCACGTACTTCGCAACTCAGGCAGACGCCCCGAGCCGCCTCGATTTGATCGATGGCTTGGCCGGTCGTGCCGACCGGGAAGAACAAGTCGGGGTCAGTGTCCCGACAAGCCGCGTTCTTCCGCCAGTCGTCGGTATCCCACTCGATTGAGCGGGTCCAGGTCAGTGCCACCCTCGCCTCCTGTGAGGTGCTGCCGTCTCGATTGTTCGCCGACCGACTCGTGAACAAAGTCACAAACATACGGCCGCTTTAAGCCAGCTGCAGCGTTGAAGCGGGAGCCGGCCGGGTCGGCGAGCGGTACTGCTGCCAAGATGATAGGACGAATAGGTAACGCCTGCAAGCATGTGAGCACGAGCACAGATGAAATTCCCCCGTTTCGGGCTCGAAACCCCCTATCAAGCCAGAAAGAGCGTGATGACACTCGTGATCGCACACCGCGGATCAGGCCCACTCGGGCCGGAGCGCGAGAACACCGTTGCCGCCTTCCTCGCCTCTAACCGCCTCGGCGCAGACGGAGTGGAGTTCGACGTGCGCCGTTCGGCTGACCAGCAGCTCGTCGTCCACCACGACGCCGTGCTGGAGACGGGCTCGCTCGTCTGCGACACGCACTCCTCTGACCTGCCAAGCGAGATCCCGTCATTCGCCGAGGCCCTAGATGCTTGCGGGGGAATGCTCGTGAACGTCGAGGTGAAGAACGTCAAGGTCGATGCGGACTTCGACCCGACTCAATTGGTTGCGCGATTGTGCGCACGGCTTCTTCTCGAGCGTGGGGCGCTCGAGTGGGGGTCGGGCGAGGGCGCTGAGGGTGTGGTGGTGTCGAGTTTCTCGAGGAGCGCCATACAAGCCGTGAAATCGGTCGCGCCGACTCTCGAGACGGCTTGGATCGTCGGGCTCAACCTCCGTGATGTCGATGTGTTGACGATCGCAGC
>JBKQLZ010000272.1:0-4054 GCA_052146895.1 Acidimicrobiales bacterium | reverse complement strand
ATCGAGCTGCCGGCGGTGGCCAACGTCGACGACAGTGCAATGGGGTGTGCCGTCGTCGTCCGTGCGGCCAGGGCCGGCCCCGACCAACAACCGGGCGATCGTCGAGATCGGGCGCTGGGTAGCGGACAGCCCGATCCGCACCGGGCGGTCGTGGGTCCTGGTCGGGAGCGTGGTCGTCGCCGAGTCGTGCGCCTCGCGCCAGGCTCTCACGACCCGGTCGAGGCGCTCGAGACTGATGGACAGGTGCGACCCGCGCTTGTCCCTCGCGAGTGCATGGATCTCGTCCACAATGACGGTCCTGACGGACCCGAGCAGCTCCCGGCCGCGCGTCGACGTGAGAAGCAAGTAGAGAGACTCCGGAGTCGTGACGACGATCTCCGGGCGCTGGCGGAGCATCGCAGCCCGCTCGGACTGCGGCGTGTCCCCGTTGCGCACGGCGACCTTGACCTCGGGCACCGAGTAGCCCATCTCACGGGCTACTTCGGCGATCTCCTTCAGTGGCTGGTCCAAGTTCTGGGCCACGTCGACGGTGAGTGCGCGAAGGGGCGATACGTATACGACATCGGTGCCGCGCGTCCCCTCGCCCCACTCGGCGGCCCGGTAGCAGCGATCGATCGCCACGAGAAACGCCGCCAGTGTCTTGCCGGATCCCGTCGGCGCCGCGATGAGAGTGTCCTCGCCGGCGGCTACGGCAGCCCAGCCCGCTGCCTGGGCTTCGGTCGGCCCACCGGGATAGCGTCGCCGGAACCACTCCGCGACGGCCGGGTGGAACGAACCGAGAGGGTCAACAGGACTCACACGGCGATTGTATCCGAACGCCTGTTCGTTTCACCAGGGGTAACCGCGGACTCGCTAGGGAAAGAGACCCTCCGGTAACCTCTGTCCATGACGGTGAAAAAAGTCGGTGTCGTTGGCTCGGGGATCATGGGCGGCGGGATCGCTGAGGTAGCAGCAGCGGCAGGCCACGAAGTCATCCTTCGCTCTCGCGAGCTGGCGACCGCTGAGGGGACGGTCGGCACCATCGAGCGCGGCATGACCCGCCGCGTCGACAAGGGGACACTCGCCGCCGAGCAGCGGGACGAGACGCTCGCGCGCATCACGGCGACGGACAACCTCCATGACCTGGCAGAGTGCGACCTCGTGATCGAGTCCGTCGTAGAGGACCTCGCCACCAAGCGTCATCTCTTCTCCGAGCTCGACCGCATCTGCCAGGACAACGCGATCCTGGCCTCGAACACCTCGACTCTCCCCGTCATCGAGATGGCGATGGAGACCGGCCGACCCGAGCTCGTCTGCGGGATCCACTTTTTCAACCCGGCGCCCATGATGAAGCTCGTGGAGATCGTCCGGCCGCTCACCGCTTCGGACGAGACCATCGAGGAGGCCGTCGCCTTCGCCGAAGCTTGCGGCAAGTCGCCTGTGACCGTGAAGGATCAAGCCGGCTTCATCGTCAACGCTCTGCTGTTCCCCTATCTCAACAATGCCGTTCGCCTGCTCGAGAACGGTGTCGCGTCCATGGAGGACATCGACGAGGCGATGAAGGGTGGCTGCGGGTTCCCGATGGGACCCTTCGCACTGCTCGACCTCGTAGGGCTCGACACATCGCTCTCGATCCTCGACGCGCTCTACGACGAGTACCGGGACCCGAACTACGCCGCGGTGCCCCGACTCCGACGAATGGTCGCAGCCGAGATGCTGGGACGGAAGACCGGGGCGGGATTCTTCGAGTACAAGCGGTCGTAAGCTGGGGCTATGACGGACAAGCCCTGGGTGATGCGCACCTATTCGGGCCACTCGTCAGCTCTCGCGTCGAACGAGCTCTACCGCAAGAACCTCTCGAAGGGCCAGACGGGCCTCTCGATCGCGTTCGACCTCCCAACCCAGATCGGATACGACCCAGACTCCCCCGAAGCGGCTGGCGAGGTGGGCAAGGTCGGCGTGCCGGTCGCGCACCTCGGCCACATGGCGCAGCTGCTAGACGGCATTCCGGTGGGCGAGATGAACACGTCGATGACGATCAACTCCACCGCCCCGTGGCTGCTCGCTTGTTACATCGCGTACGCCGAGGACCAAGGCGTCGACCCGGCCGTGCTGCAAGGGACTACCCAGAACGACCTCGTGAAGGAATACCTCTCGAGGGGCACATACATCTTCCCGCCCGTTGCCAGCCTTCGCTGCACGGTCGACCTCGTGACCTACACGGTCCGCCACGTCCCGAAATGGAACCCGATCAACGTCTGCAGCTACCACCTGCAAGAGGCAGGGGCGACACCGGTGCAAGAGGTGGCCTTCGCTCTCGCGACGGCTGTCTCCGTGCTCGACGCCGTCAGGCAGTCCGGCCAGGTCACCGAGGACGAGATGCCGGCTGTGGTCGGACGGATCAGTTTCTTCGTGAATTCGGGGATGCGATTCGTCGAGGAGACCTGCAAGATGCGGGCGTTCTCCTCGCTGTGGGAGCAGATCTGCACGGAGCGTTACGGCGTGACCGACGAGCGCCTTCGCCGCTTCCGCTACGGCGTCCAGGTGAATTCGCTCGGCTTGACAGAGCAGCAGCCTGAGAACAACGTCCAGCGGATCGTTCTCGAGACGCTCGGCGTGACGTTGTCCCGTTCCGCTCGTGCTCGGGCGATCCAGCTGCCCGCCTGGAACGAGGCGCTCGGCCTTCCAAGGCCGTGGGACCAGCAATGGTCGCTCCGCATCCAGCAGGTCCTCGCTTTCGAGAGCGACTTGCTGGAGTACGGGGACCTGTTCGAGGGCTCCCGGGTGGTCGAGGCCAAGACAGCCGAGATCGCCGAGGCTGCACGGGCCGAGCTGGACGAGGTGCTCGAGCTCGGAGGCGCATTCGAGGCCATAGAGGAGCTGAAGTCCCGCCTGGTGGCCAGCCAGGCCGAGCGCCTGCGGCGCATCGAGTCGGGCGAGCAGACCGTCGTCGGCGTGAACTCGTTCACCGAGACCGAGGTATCGCCGCTTTACGAGGCCGCTGATCCCGCATCCTCCATCCTCACCGTTGACCCGGCCGTGGAGGCAGAGCTGCGCAAGGATGTCGTCTCGTGGCGTGCAGGCCGCGACTCGGGCCGGGTCGAGGCTGCTCTCGACGAGCTTCGTCGCGTCGCCGGCTCGCGTGAGAACCTCATGCCCGCCACGATCGAGCTGGCGCACGCCGGCGGTACCACCGGCGAGTGGGCTGGGGCGTTACGGGAGGTGTTCGGCGAGTTCCGCGCGCCGACCGGTGTCGCAGGTGGGGTTGGGCACCGCGGCGAGGAGCTGAGGTCGGCGGCGTTGCGAGTGAAAGCGGTTCCTGGCGGACCGCCTCGCCTGCTCGTAGCGAAGCCGGGGCTCGACGGGCACTCCAATGGAGCCGAGCAGATTGCGGTTGCGGCGCGGGACGTGGGCTTCGAGGTGGTGTACGACGGCATCCGCCTGACGCCTGCGCAGATCGCGGCGACTGCGTTGGACGAGGACGTCGACGTGATCGGGCTGTCGATCCTGTCGGGTTCGCATCTCGAGCTCGTGCCGGAGGTCGTCGATCAGCTGCGGGCACGGGGTGTCGACGCTCCGGTAGTTGTCGGGGGAATCATTCCCGAGGCTGACCAGGCAAAGCTCCTCGAGGCCGGCGTCAGGGCGATCTTTACCCCGAAGGATTTCGCCTTCGCAACGATCCTGTCGGCGTTGGCTGATCTGGCTGCGGAACACCGAGCCAACGCCTGAGAGCCAGCCCGGCTAGGCGCCGTGGGGTCTGGATTTCAGCTGCTGGACGACAACTCTGTACGGCATGTGTGCCCTGTTGGCGTCCAGCAACCGAAATTCGAGCTCTCGCGGAGGCCGGTCGGCCTGTCCGACAGTGGGTTTCACTTACTGGTCGGCCTGCCGACAGTGGATTTCACTTACTGGAAGTACTTAGTGCCCCCACGTAGGGCATCAAGTACTTCCACTAACGAGAATTTGAGGTGCCGCGCCGGGCCTACGAGAGCCCCGCTCTCCGACGTGACGCGGCAGACGTGGCTCGCATGGCGAGCGTCAGCGCAGATCCGTCACCCTCATCGCCGATGAGGTG
>JBKQLZ010000271.1:0-6485 GCA_052146895.1 Acidimicrobiales bacterium | reverse complement strand
ACACGTCCTGGGACTCGGCGAAGTTCGAGGTGCCGGCTCAGCGTTGGGCTTCGCTCGAAGAGCGCGGCTTCGGGGTCGCTCTCCTCAACGACTGCAAGCACGGCTACGACGTCCGGCGGAACGTGATGCGGCTGTCCTTGCTGCGCGGACCTGGCTGGCCGGATCCGGAGGCGGACGCGGGTGGGCATCGTTTCTCCTATGCGATCTTCCCGTTCGGGGCGAGCGCTGGCTCTGAGCAACTCGTCGACGAAGCCGAGGCGTTCAACTTGCCACTGCGGGCGGCGGTGGCGTGCGCCGGGTCCGACGGTGGCACGCTCGAGCCCGCGGGATCGTTCGTCCGCCTCGACGGGGCGACGCTGTCAGCTGTGAAGCGAGCTGACGACGGGTCCGGCGATCTCGTCGTAAGGCTTTATGAGCACCTTGGGTCTCACCGCCGCGCGACGCTCAGCGGCTTTCACGAAGAGCGTGCGAGCCTGGTCGACTTGCTGGAGCGGCACCTTGCCGACGTGGCGATCACAGACGGCGCGATCACACTCGATCTCGGTCCGTTCGAGCTTGTCACGTTGCGCCTGACGCCACGGTAGGCCGCGCAACAAGAAGGTGGTCCCCTGCCGCCACCACCGGGTCGTCGCCGATCCCGAGCGAGACAGTGTCACCGTGGACGAGAGCGAGCACGAGGTCATCGCGCTCGTCGCGCAAGCTCGACAAGGCGCGCCCTGTCATCTCTGCTGTCGCTTCGAGCTCATCGAGGCTGTGGTTCTCTGAGTCGAGAAGCTCGACGAGCATCGCCGCCGCGTGAGGCGACTCGAGCGACTTGGCGAGCGTGTGGCTCACAAGGTCGTCGGTCGAGATGGTCTGCGCGACACCGAGATCCTTCAGAGCGTCGGCTGCGGCCCGGGAGTGGACGAGGGCTGTCATAGCGAGGCCCGGCGCGGCGGCTCGGAGGAGCACCACCGAGATGAGCACGTCCCCGTCGGACGCGCCAGCAACAAGAGCGTGCTCGGCCTTTTCGGGCTGCGCGCTCTTGAGGGCCTGCTCGCTCGTGGGGTCACCTTGTACGAGGTGGACCTCGTCGCGGACCGAGACAGGGTCCACGTCGGCGACGAGGACGACATCGTGGTGCGTCTTCACGAGCTCGTCAAGCATGGCCGGAATGACCGGGTTCATCCCGACCACCAAGCGGAACGCCCCTTCGGGGAACGAACGACCCATGTGCAGAATCCTCCTAACCCGTGCGGCAGCAGCCGCTCCAGACCAGACAGCGAACACCGCTCCAAGGAGCGGGATCGTCGTCAACATGACGACGACGGCGATGATGTGACCGGCGTCCGTCTTCGGCGTGATATCGCCGTAGCCGACGGTCGTGGCCGTGGTGACCGACCAATACAGGCCGAGCCACAAGCTGATGTGCTCGGCGAGGCAGAAGGCGACGCCACCGAGGATGACAATGCTCGTCGCGAGTGCGATGAGCCAGAGCGCGTGCCGCCGGTTCGGGTGCAGCAAGAACCGCATGATTACGAACAGCACACCCTTATCCTGGCCCGCCCGGTGGCGCGAACTGCGGACCCTCAGAGCTTGGCGAGGTCCTTGGAAGCGTCCCGTTGCATCAGGAGCGCGTCGTTGCTCAGCATCTCGGTCAGGTCGGAGGCTGGTCGTGGCGTCGACCAGAGGTAGCCCTGGCCTAGCTCGCAGCCGAGATTGGCGAGCGCAACGCGCTGCTCATCGGTCTCGATGCCCTCGGCAACTGCCTCCATGCCGAGCGCGTGGGCAAGGTTGATGACCGCAGAGACGATGGCCGCATCCTCCGCGCTCGTCGGCACGCCGGACACGAACGAGCGATCGAGCTTGACCACCTGCACGGGGAAGCGGCGGAGGTAGACGAGGGAGGAGTAGCCCGTCCCGAAGTCGTCAATCGCGACACGGACACCGAGCTTGCGCAGCTCGTGCAGGGTCGCAGCCGCCAGACCGGAGTCCCGCAGCAGCGTCGTCTCGGTGAGCTCGATGCACAAGGAGGCAGCGTCGAGGCCGGTCTCGGCGAGGATCGATGCCACGAGGCGAGGGAGCCCGACCTCGTCGAGCTGACGAGCCGAGATGTTGACCGAGACCGAGAGGTTCGGCGCGACTGTCGCGCGCCAAAGCGCCGTCTGGCGCGCCGCCTCGCCGAGGACGTACCGGCCGAGTGCAGCGATGAGGCCGGTCTCCTCCGCGAGCGGGATGAACTCGGCCGGCGCCATGAGCCCGAAGCTCGGATGGTCCCAACGGACGAGAGCCTCGACTCCTTTCGTCGCTCCGTCGAACGAGACGATCGGCTGGTAGAACACGAGCAGCCGTCCGGCGCCGTCGCTCTCTTCGGCGTTCATGAGACTCGACTCGATGGCCTGCCGGAGGTCGCGCTCGAGCTCGAACCGGACGACCGCCCTCGACTGCATGACCGTCTCGAAGATCTCCACCGACTGCCCGCCGAGCTCCTTCGCCCTGTACATGGCGATGTCGGCATCCCGGACGAGATCGTCCGGGCGCGCCATGTCGCCCGCCGTGAGGGCGATGCCAATGCTGGCGCGGGGATGGAGTTCTCGGCCCCCGACCACGAGAGGCTCCGCCACAGTCTCGAGGATGCGCTCGGCGAGCTGTCTGACGTCCGCGATCGTCCCTGCGTCCTCGATGATGATGACGAACTCGTCACCGCCGTAGCGAGCCACCGTGTCGATGTCGCGGACCGACCGGAGAAGGCGAGCCGCCACTTCGGTCAGGAGTTCGTCGCCCGCATCGTGGCCGAGACCGTCGTTGACGAGCTTGAAGCGGTCGAGGTCGAGGAACATCACAGCGACCGAGCTCGGGTGCCGCGCAAGGCGCGATACCGCTCTCGTCAGGCGATCGCGCAGCAGGGTCCGGTTCGGGAGCCCGGTGAGGGCATCCGTCAGAGCCTGATGGGCAAGGCGAGCCTCGGCGGCCTTGCGCTCTGCGATGTTGCGGACGAACGCCCGGAAGTGCGAACGCTCGTCGACGGTGACCTGGACGAGGGAGACCTCGACAGGGAAGAGCTGCCCGTTGCGGCTCTGTCCCATCATCTCGAACGGTTGCTCGAGGAAGCGCCGCGCTTCGCCTGCCGCGAAGCGCACGAACATGCGGCGGAACCTCCGCCGGTCGTGCTCGGGAATTATGCGGGTCGAGAGATCGTGGCCGATCGCCTCGGTCGAGGGCCACCCGAAGAGGCGCTCGGCGGCCGGGTTCCACTCCGTCACCACGCCCTCTCTGTCGATGCCGATGAAAGCATCGCTCGTCACCTCGACGACACGAGTCAAGATGAGCTCGCTCTGTTTTCGCGCCTCGTCGGCTGCATGCCGCTCCGTGACGTCGCGGAAGTTGCCGATGACTCCGCCGATCGCGGGGACGTGGCGGAGGTCGCTGAGAGTCTGTGCGAACCAGCCGTAGGTGCCGTCAGCGCGGCGCAGGCGCCACTCGCGCGTGACCGGTCGCTCGCTGCCGAGAACTTCGGCAACGAGGTCCATGTTGGCGGCCACGTCCTCTGGGTGGAGGAAGTCCCAACCGTTCTGGCCAACGAGCTGGTCCGGCCTCCAGCCCGCTACTCGCTCGACCGACGGGCTCACGAAGGCGATCAAGCCATTGGAGTCGAACACCATGGCGACGTCGCTCGAATATTGGAGGAGTGCTGCGATGCGCTCCTCGGAGTTCGAGAGAGCCTCCTTCGCCCGTAGCTCGTCTCTCAGGTCGGTCGCGAGGCTCAGGACACCTACGACCGTGCCGTCCTCGTCAAAGATCGGTGACCGCGAGACGCGCAACGGCATCTCGCGGCCGCTCTCGCCCGCGTTGACGACCTCGCCCGTCCAGGTCCCTCCTTCGAGGAGGCTCTGCCACAACTGACCCGAAGCCGATGGGTCGCATCCGTCCGGCGTCGACAGCTCGGCCAGTCGCTTCCCGACGACACCGCACACGCCGGCGCGTTGCAGCACCGAACTCGCGGCGGCATTGCACCAGGCGATCACGCCGTCCAGACCGACGGCGATCGCGCCCTGAGGACAAGCTTCCAGGGCATCTAGAGCACAGGTTCTGCGGAGTACCCCAAGCACCGGTGAGACCGGTTGAGTCACCACTGTTATGTCGGCACGTCGGGCGCCTCGATTGAGCGAAAACGCTGACATCTAGCCTTGACCTGGGGTTAGGCGCGACCGCGCCGAGCCGGTACGGGACTTTCGGTCCCGCACGGCCCGGCGCGGAGTGGAGTGCCTACCTCAAACGTTGCCCAGGATGGGTCCGACGGCAGCGCACGTGGGCTGGAACGTCGGGCTGTCGGCGCCGAGGGCGTCGACCATGTCCTGCAACGCGTTGGAGTCGTACGGGATCGAGATGTGGTCGCTCGCATCCTGAGGGCACTGGTTCTGCAACAGGATGTTCTGGACGTTCGACGCCGCTGGGAGGAACGCGTTCGTGTACGGCGTCACGACCTCGTCGTCATCCGTCTCGATCACGACGTACTTCACGCTCGAGACCGTTGGCGTCGCGTTCAGGCTGTTCAAGAACGACGATCCCACGATCTGCTCGTTGCATGCCTCGCAGACCGCAGACAAAAGGGCTGTCACTAGACCAGCAGCTCCAAGGTCGTCGATGAGGTTCGTGATCCCGTCGAGGTTCGTCCCGTAGTTCGACGGTGCGAAGCCGACGAGCATGTTCACCTTCGACGCACCACCGAGGTTGTTGATGTAGTAGCGGGGCATCATGCCGCCCTGCGACCAGCCGACGAGGTCGACCTTGCTCGCTCCGGTCTCTCTCAGCACCGAATTGACCTCGCTCGAGAGCTCGCTGGCCGAGGCACCGATCTCTCCCGTGGCGAAGATACCCGTGAACGGGAGCGTTTGGCCGTAGTTGAAGGCGTAGACGCAATAGCCGTTGTTGACCAAGTCGGGCGAGACCGCTCCGAAGCTGTTGTACATGCTTGCGAAGGTTCCCTCGACGAGGACGACGGGATAAGGATGAGCCGCGGATGGCTTGCAACCCGTGTTCGCTCCTGGTGGGGACGCGTTGTAATTCCAGATGAGCGTCGAGCCGAGAAACGCCGAGGCCTCGCTCTCGAGCGACAGCGATGCTCCGGCCGGTATCGCGCCGATGACCAGGCTTGCGGTCACTCCGACCACGAGTCCGGACAGGCCGAACCATCGACGCGAACGTCGGTGGACGTGCTCCATGAGTTTCCCCCTCTTGCTTGTGTCGGATCGCGCTGAGCGACCCTCGGATGGCACCGCCTGCCGCCCCGTTGCGACACGCCGCGATACGTACCGGCAGACCGAGCGCTCCCCATCTGAATCCACCGATGGTCGCGCTACGGAACTGCAATTCGTCGTTGCGGTGCCGAAAGTATCGCCTCGGCTCGGCGGCCTGTCAATAGTGACCGGCCGGAAACTACGAAAGGGGGTGAACCCCCTCGACACGCGAAGCGACGGAGCCGCTGGGCGGCTCCGCCGTGAGCTCGGGGGGGAGGACTCGAACCCCCAATGACAGGGCCAGAACCTGTTGTGTTGCCGATTACACCACCCCCGAAGGGCGACCGACATGCTAACAGGCGGGTCCGGGGCGCAGCTCTGCCTCAGCCCACCCGCGCGAGGGCGGCGTCGATCCTTTCGAGTGTCTCCTCGCGCCCGAGAACTTCGAGCGATTCGAACAGCGGAAGGCCGACGCTCCGCCCAAGCGTCGCGACCCGGACCGGCGCCTGCGCCTTCCCGAGCTTCCGGTCGTGCTGCAGGGCAACGGCTTCGAGCTGCTCTTTCAGCGCGGCCGCGTCCCACCCGTCAAGCCCGGCAAAGCGCTCCCGCGCCTGCGACAGGATCTTGCCCGCGAGCTCGTCGCGCGCCACCGCCTTGTCAAAGGAGGCCTCGTCGACCTCGAAACGCGAACCGAAGATGAACTCGACGTACGAGGGCACCTCCGACAGCACGGCAACCCGCTCTTGGACGAGCGGAGCAAGCGACTGCCATGTCGGCGACGAGTAGAGGTCCTCGCCGAGCGGGTCACCCGTCTGGACGGCCCATCGCCGCACTCGCTCGGTGAAGTCGTCGACCGTGAGTGAGCGGAGGTAGACGCCGTTGAAATGGAGGAGTTTCTTGTCGTCGAAGAACGCGGGCGAATGGTTGACACTCTCCAGGCGGAACTCGCGCACGAGGTCCTCGAGGCTGAAGAACTCCTCGCCGTCCGGCGGGCTCCAGCCGAGAAGAGAGAGGTAATTGTCCATCGCCTCTGGCAGGAACCCGATCGCCTCGTAGTCCTCGAGCGCGACACGGTCACGGCGCTTGGATATCTTCTGTCGCCGGTCGTTCACGAGGACCGGCAAGTGAGCGAAGACCGGCAGCTCGATCGCGTCGCCGCCTGTGTTGAGAGCTTCCCAGAGCAGAACGGCCTTCGGGGTCGTAGGGAGATGCTCCTCTGCCCGGATCACGTGGCTGATGGCCATGTCGCGGTCGTCGACGACGACGGCG
>JBKQLZ010000270.1:0-14152 GCA_052146895.1 Acidimicrobiales bacterium | reverse complement strand
TGGGCGCCGGCGACCGGGATGTCGGTGCCCTCGAGCTCGCGCGCGAGCGCCACCCGCGACCGGCGGGCGAGCTCACGGTCGACGTCTGCGATTGCCTCCCAGTCGTCGCTCAGCAGCTCGGCCGGGCAGTGAACGACGTCGCCGAGGAGCATCGCCCGCTCGGCGCCTGACGAGATCACGATCACCGAGCTGCCAGGGGTGTGACCGGGAGCGCTGCGGACGTCGAGCCCGGGCAGGATCGTCCCGTCGCCGTCCCACACCTCGAGGCGGTCCTCGACAGGGGGGAGGAGCTCCGCCGCGCGCTGGCCGCCCATGAAAGCGACACCGGCGCTGTCGTCGAACGGGTCAGCGCCCATGAAGAATTCCCAGTCCGCCTCGTGGCACCGGTAGGTCGCATTCGGGAAGAGGCGCTCCTCCCCATCGCTCACCCACCCGACGTGGTCGAAGTGGAGGTGGGTGAGCACGACGTCGGTCACCTCGCCAGGCGTCACGCCGAGAGAGGCGAGGCTCTGCATGAAAGTCCCGGTCTGCTCGGGATCGGCGTGAGGGCCGATGCCGGTGTCGACAAGTGCGAGGCGATCACCGCTCCGTATCAGGAAGCCCCCCATGTCGAACGTCAACAGTCCCTTCTCGTCAAGGAATTGGCTGTGCTGTTGCCACTCCTGCTCGGACTTGTTGAACATCCGCGTCGGCCGCCCCTTGAGGCTCCCGTCCGACACACCGTCGATTGAGATGTCGCCGATCTTCATGCCCGCGGACGGTAACAGGACGGGCCGCCCGATGCCCGAGCTATCGGGCGCCCTACCTGTCGGGCCGCTCCGCGCACGCGATGCACACCGTGGTCGTCGCGAGCGCCTCGAGCCGCTCGGCTGCGATGACAGACCCGCAGACTGTGCAGACCCCGTATGTGCCTTGCCGCTCCCGCTCGATCGCGCCGTCGATGTCCGCCAACGACTTACGGGCCTGATCGAGGAGCGACCCGACGCGGGCGCGCTCGTAGCCGACAGTGGATCCCTCGGCGTCGTGCTCGTCGTCTGGGCTCTCGGCGGTCGACTCCGCGATCGCTGCGAGGTCCGCCTCGAGATCGGAGATAAGGACGAGCGCCTCTACCCGAGCCTGCTCGAGTCGGGCACCAACAGAGTCCACGCCTCAACGCTTACAGAGATCGTGCCGGAGCGCGCTCGCAGGCAATGGGAGCGACAGGCCGGTCGGTGCGACAATGGGCCATGGTTGCCACCGACACGTTGCCAGTGAGCACGCTACGACCGGTCGAGCACTTCGACGTCTTGATCGTTGGTGCCGGCATCTCCGGCATCGGTGCCTCCTACCACCTCCGCGAGAAGTGCCCGGAGAAGAGCTACGTCATCCTCGAGACACAGGAGTCCTTCGGGGGGACTTGGATCACGCACCGCTACCCGGGCACGCGGTCCGACAGCGATCTCTACACCTTCGGCTACCGGTTCAAGCCCTGGACCACAGCGCCGATCGCGACTTCAGAGGAGATCCTCCGCTATCTCGGAGAGGTCATCGCAGAGAACGACCTCGAGCCGCACATCCGATACCGCCACTCCATCTCAGGCGCCACGTGGTCGAGCGAGGCGAAGCTCTGGACTCTCAACGTCACCCGGGGCGACACCGGCGACGAGCTCGTGTTCACGGCGAGCTTCTTGTGGATGTGCCAGGGCTACTACCGGCACTCCGAGGGCTACACGCCGAAATGGGAGGGCATGGACCGTTTCAAGGGACGGATCGTCCACCCGCAGACGTGGCCGGACGATCTGGACTACGCCGGGAAGCAGGTGGTCGTCATCGGGTCGGGGGCGACCGCGGCGACGCTCATCCCGGCGATGGCTGCCGAGTGCGGTCACATCACGATGCTGCAGCGCTCGCCTACGTTCTTCATCACGGGAAGAAACGCGAACGAGATCGCAGACATGCTGCGCGAGCTCGAGATCGACGAGGAGTGGATCCACGAGATCGTCCGGCGGAAGATCCTCCACGACCAATCGCAGATCACGCAGCTCTGCCTCGAGCATCCTGAGTTCGCACGGGAGGAGCTGATGAAGCCGATCCGCGAGCTGCTCGGCCCGGACTACGACGTCGACACGCACTTCAACCCCCGCTACCGCCCGTGGCAGCAGCGGATCGCGTTCGTGCCCGACGCCGACCTCTTCGAGGGGATCCGGAGCGGCAAGGCGTCGGTCGTCACAGACGAGATCGAGTCGTTCACCGAGACCGGCATCGCGCTCAAGTCCGGAGCGACCCTCGAAGCCGACATCATCATCACGGCGACGGGGTTCAACCTGAGCGTGTTCGGGGACATCGACTTCACGGTGGACGGCAAGCCGCTCAAGCTCTCCGACACGGTGACCTATCGCGGGATGATGTTCACCGACCTTCCAAACTTGGTCTGGGTCTTCGGCTACTTCCGCGCAAGCTGGACGCTTCGAGTCGACCTCATCGGCGACTTCGTCTGCCGGCTGCTCCACCACATGTCGGACCTCGGGGCAACCGTCGTCACGCCAAGGCTCAGAGACGAGGACGCAGGCATGCAACTGCTCCCTTGGATCGACCCGGAGAACTTCAATCCCGGCTACATCTCCCGCGGCATCCACCTACTGCCGAAGCAGGGTGACCGCGATCCATGGCGACACTCCCAGGACTACTCGACGGACAAGGACGCTCTGCCCGCCGCCGATCTCGACGACGGGGCGCTCGTCTTCGAGTGATCCGGCCCGAGGCCGCCCCTCGCACGCGCCAGCTGCGCCGGATAGACAGAGGTACATGCAGATCGGCGTCGTGTACCCACAGACGGAACTCCCGGCGGACCCCGGAGCCGTGCGGGCGTATGGAGAGAGGGTCGAGGAGCTCGGCTACCGGCACATCCTCGCCTACGACCACGTGCTCGGAGCGGACCCTGGAGTCCATCCGAACTGGCGCGGGCCCTACGACATCGACACGACCTTCCACGAGCCCTTTGTGCTATTCGGCTTCCTCGCCGGGGTCACTTCGCTCGAGCTCGTCACCGGCATCATCATCGCCCCGCAGCGCCAGACCGCGCTGCTAGCGAAGCAGGCGGCCGAGGTGGACATCCTGACCGGGGGCCGCTTCCGCCTCGGAATCGGGATCGGTTGGAACGCGGTGGAGTACGGGGCGCTCGGCCAGGACTTCGCCACACGGGGGCGGCGGGAGGAGGAGCAGGTCGAGTTGCTCCGACGGTTGTGGACGGAGCGGTCGGTGACGTACGACGGGCGTTTCGATCGGGTGAAGGGCGCCGGGCTTTGCCCCTTGCCCGTCCAGCGGCCCATCCCGCTCTGGCTCGGTGGCCAGTCGCCGGCGGCCTACCGGCGGATAGGGCGGCTCGCCGACGGCTGGTTCCCGCAGGTCGTGCCGGGCGCTCCGCTGGACGAGGCCCGCGGCTTCGTGGCCGAGGGCGCGGCGGAGGCGGGGCGGGACCTCTCGGCGCTCGGGATGGAGGGCCGGATCTCACAGCGTCCGGGCGGCACCGAGAAGTTGATCGATCACGCAGGGCGCTGGCGCGAAGCCGGAGCGACCCACATCTCGGTCAACACGATGGCGGCCGGGCTCGATGGCGTGGACGCCCACCTCGAGGCGCTCGCGGAAGCGGCCGAAGGACTCGAGCTCGGGTCATAGCAATGGGCGTCGCCGCGTGCTAGACCGCGCGCCGTGGTGTTCGTCGTCGCTGTCGTCTTCGGCCTCATCTTCGGTGGCGGTGACCAATACCTGGGGAGCATCAATGCCCCTGGGCTCTGGACGGTCTCGCTGAGCTTGCTGTCCGCTCCGTGGCTCGTGCTGCCCTTTGCATTCGGATGCAGCCAGGAGCGCGTGCAGCGGGCAGTCGTCGTCGGACTCGTCGTCACCATGTCGGCCCTCGCCGGCTATTTCCTCATGATCATGAGCCCCTTCGAGGGAGGTCGCTCGAGCTTCACCCTCACCGAGGTCCACGGCCTGCTCGTGTCGAACTTGCGCAACATCGTGGGAGGTCTCGTGACGGGACCGCTCTACGGTTTCCTCGGGCAGCGCTGGCGGACCAGGCGGGCATGGGTGAGCGCGGTACTCGTAGCTGGTGCTCTCTGCTTGGAACCGCTCGCGCAAGCAGCCCTCGGCCACTCCTATCCGGGTGTATCGGTCGTGTGGCCGGCCGAGATCGTCGTTGGTGTGGCCGTGGCCGGGTACTTCATGGTCACGGGCCGCGCCTACCGACGCAGAGGCGGACCGCGGATCCGCCGGCAAGCCTGAAGGCTGAACCCGGAGTCTGCCGGCTGCGGTGGATATCCATTACTGTGCAATTGGATATCCTTGCTACGTGACCAAGCGTCTGATCGATCTCGACGACGAGAAACTTGAAGCTGTCCGCTCACTGCTCGGTACCCGCACACTCAAGGCGACCCTCGACAGCGCATTCGACGAGGTGCTAGCTCTCGATAGGCGCCGCCAGGCCTTGCTCGCGGGGCGCGGTATCGACATCGAGGAGTTGAAGGATCCCGACGCCCGTCGGGCGGCATGGGGCTGAAGCCGTACTACTTGGGTGATACGTCCGCGCTCTCGCGGGCAACCCAGCCTGACGTCGCCGCCCGACTCGTGCCCCTCCTCGAAAGCGGGCTCGTCGCTCGCTGCACGCCAACCGACCTCGAGGCCGGCTTCTCGTCAACGAGCCCCGCATCCCATCGCACGATGCGAGAAGCCCGATCGTCCTGGCCGTTCGTGAGCATGGACCAGCGCGTCCTCGATCGTGCCGTAACTGTGCAGGACATGCTCGCTGATCGGAGCGAGCAACGGGGGGCGAAGATCGCTGGCCTTCTCATCGCGGCAGCCGCAGAAGCCGCTGGGCTGGTCGTCCTCCACTACGACCACGACTTCGACCTCATCGCGGATGTCACGGGTCAGCCCACCGAGTGGATCGTCCCTGCCGGCTTCGTTTCCTGATTAACATGCATTTTGCATGTGTTACAGCTATAATGCATGCATGAGCAAGTCGATAACTATTCGTGACGTACCTGACGATGCGAGCGAGCGCCTGGCTTCGCGTGCGGCAGCGACTGGCCGGTCGCTGCAGGAGTACCTGAGGGCGCAGCTGGTCGAGCTTGCCGCCAGCCCGGACGCCGAAGCCCTCGTCGCAACGATCCGCGCTCGGAAGCTGGCCACCGGCGGGTCCGTCAGCGTGGACCAGATCCTCGCTCACCGGGACGCCGATAGAAGGTGACGGTGATCGACGCGTCGGTCATGGTGGCTGCGCTGGTCGACGCCGGCCCAGTTGGCAGCTGGGCTGAGTCCGTGCTGCTCTCCGGTCCGCTTGCTGCCCCTCACCTACTGCCTATCGAGACCGCCAACGTCCTACGGCGGTTGGCTCTGGCAGGCGACATCTCCGCGGATGTGGCCGCCCTGGCGCACCGGGACCTCCTCGCGATCCGGATGGAGCTGTTCCCTTACGCTCCCCTCGGCGATCGGGTCTGGGAACTGCGACCGAACGTCACGGCCTACGACGCTTCCTACGTCGCGCTCGCTGAGCTACTGGGCGCGCCGCTCGCAACACTCGACATGAGACTCACCCGCCTCAAAAGCGTGACTTGTGAGTTCGCCACCTACTCCGCCAAGCGGTAGACCCGCCTAGCCGTGCCGAAGAACATCGCGTCACGCTCGTCGATCGAGAACGGCGCGGCGATCTTCTTCAGGGCGTTCCACAGCACCGGGTAGGACAGCGACAACCGGTCGACCGGGAAGTTCGACTCGAACATGCAGCGATCCGGTCCGAAACACTCGATGGCCCACAAGTAATACCTCCCCTGCGCAGCGACGAATTCGTCGGAAGTCGGTGGACGCTCCGCCTGATCCCAGCCGAACCCGTTGTCCGGCATCGCCAGCCCACCGATCTTGGCGACCACGTTCTCGCACTTCGCGATCTCGGCGATGTCGAGCCGCCACTGCTCGAAGATCTCCTCACGGTGACCGGCGTACGCGCCGACTCCGAGAGGCGTCCCGAAGTGGTCGAGGACCATGAGCGTGCCGGGAACGGCCCGCGCGAGCGCGGCGAAGTCGCGGTTCTGATGGTGATAGTGCCAGGTGTCGTAGGTGAGCGAGCGCCGGCCGAGGCGAGCCACACCCGCACGGAACCCATCGTCGGCGTAGAGACCCTCTCGGCCCCGCGGACGGATAGTCAGCACCTCGGGGTGCTCCTCGAACGCACCGGAGTGGCGGATGCCCCGGAAGAGCCCTCGCCCGAGCTCGTCGTGAGCGTCGAGCACCTCGTCGAGGTGATCCGCGTCGGTGAGATCCGCGTGGGCGACGATCCCGCCGATCAGGTGCCGCGGGTCGGCCAGCGCCTCGCCGGCGACGAACTCGGTCTCTCCCGTCGGCGCCAGGTGCCGTGGGCCGTCGCTTCGGTAGGCAGCGCCGCACTCGACGAAGACAGTCCGCTCGACGCGATGACCGCTGCTCGTGTCTGCCGTGAGCTCGGCGAGGCCGTACGCCATCGCCCCGCCCGCGGGCCACAAGTGGTGGTGGGGATCGACGATGTGCTGATCCGGGTCGACGATGTCCTCCCTCACCTGATCGCGCCATTCGTTCGTACCCGGTTGCGGCATCGTCGTCCCCCTTCGCTCCGCTGCATTCTTGTCGGTCACGCGGCGCCGTGGGAGGGTTGGCCAGCGGCGCTCCGACAACTAGCCTTGTCGCCATGCCGCCACGACCTCAGCTCCACCTCTCCGGCGATCCCGCCTCCGACAAGCTGATCTCCACCGACGCATTCGCCCTCTTGATGGGCATGGTCCTCGACCAGCACATTCAATAAAGAAGGGTTAGCGCCTGAGCGAGAGTCGCGTCTCGTGCGGCCGATCGGTGGCCCGAGAACCCCCCTTGACCTCCATCTGAGCATGCACGGCCATTGAGGCGTAGGCTGGTCAGCGCAACAGGGCCACCAGAGCTGCGCATATCGTCGGCGGGCTCTCACACAGGGGGAAACAGAAGATGCCCAACTTCATGGACTTCCATGACGACCTCAAGCTACCGAGCGAGGCGATCGAACAGATCAGGCAGGACACCAAGGCCGCCAAGGCAGACGAGTTCGGTGTCCGGCAGATCGAGTTGTTCCACAACACGGAGGGGAAGGTCTACTGCTTGCTTGAAGCACCCGACGCCGACGCTGTCCGTAGTCACCACGCAGCTTTGGGCGTACCTTGCGGGGACGTGCATGAGGTATCCGGGCTCCTCTAGACATCGATAGATCCGATCGACTGGGAGACCGAGCCTGACGCGGAGGCAGTTGCCCAGACGAGTCATCTTCTGTCTCCGGAGTGCACGATTGAGGCAGGACCACTCTCTCGATCGCCTCTGGTATGTAGCCTGGCGTCGTGCCAAAGAAGCCGAAGCTCTACCTCTCCGGCGACCCGGACGCTGACAAACTTCTGATGGTTGCTCGCCACCGCTCCTTCGACGTGGCACTAGGCCCGAGATGCGGCGCACGCCGACCGATCTCAGGTGCCCAGCCGAGTCTTGCGCTCCGAGACAGACATAGGTCAGAATATTGACCTATGTCTGAGACATTGCCGTTCTCCGAGGCCAAAGCGCACCTTTCTGAGCTCGCCGAGCGTGTCGAGCAGCAACACGAAAGGATCCTCGTGACGCGTAACGGGCGCCCGTCGTTCGTGCTTGTCAGCCCGGATGATCTCGATTCGCTGGAAGAGACGCTCGATATCTTGCGTGACTCCGAGCTAGTGGAATCCTTGAAACGCTCCCGAGCGGAAGCTGATCGAGGCGAATCTGTTCCCCTGCCCGGAATCTGAGCCTCGGTCTGGATGTACGAGGTCCGCATGACGCCGGAGGGTCTCCGCCACTTGGGCAGACTCCCACCAAAAGTTCGCGATGCTGCTCTGGTCGCTCTTGCTGGCCCCATCAGCGAAAACCCCCACCAACTCGGCAAGACGCTCGTTGGCGAGCTTGCCGGCCTCGTCTCCGTTCGGCGAGGCGACTACCGAATCATCTACGCCATCGACGATGACTCCAGAATCGTGGCTGTCCATCGAATCCAACACCGAGCGAGCGCATACGCCACCGTGATGAGTCTATCCTGCAACACTCGGTCGATCGCCTGAAGCCAGTCATCCCAGCGAGCGGGATCCGTCCACATGTACTGCAGCAATAGAATAAGCGCGCGCGTCCTCTGGAGAGCTCCTCGCTCTATACGCGCGAATCATGTAGAACGCCGCTCTAAACGCCTCGTCCGGCGAGAGCGCGTTGGGCAGCTCAGTCATAGCCGAAGTGTCCCACGGAGCCAAGGCTTTGCACGACGTGCGCCAGTAACCTACTGGTGTGGCCAAGAAACCGAAGCTCTACCTCTCCGGCGACCCGGACGCCGACAAACTGCTCGCCGAGAACCCCTTCGCCCTACTCGTCGGTCTGGTTCTCGACCAGCAGATCCCGCTCGAGCGCGCCTTCGCCGCACCGGCCGTGCTGGTGACGCGCCTCGGCAAGCCCCTCGACGCAGGGGCGATAGCGGGCATGGACTCAGAGGAGTTCGCGGCTGCGTTTCGCCAGCAACCGGCGCTCCACCGGTTCCCGGGATCCATGGCCGGCCGTGTGCAGGACGTCGCGCGCATCGTGGTCGACGAGTACGGCGGTGACGCCTCCAAGATCTGGAAGACGGCGAAGACCGGTGCCGAGCTGCTGAAGCGAGTCGAGGCACTGCCCGGTTTTGGCAAGCAGAAGGCGAAGATCTTCGTGGCCCTCCTCGGCAAGCAGATGGGCGTCGAGCCCACGGGCTGGCGTGAGGCATCCGCTCCCTTCGGCAAGGCGGGCAGCCGGATGTCGATCGCCGACATCGACTCGGCCGAGGCGCTCGCGTCAGTGCGCGAGCACAAGCGCCAGATGAAGGCAGCGGCGAAGGCCAAGTGAGGATCGGCGAGCGCCGCCTCTATCTCTGCACGCCGGACCGCGAGGACCTCGCTTCGTTCATTGAAGCCTGCGTCGCGGGCGGGGTCGACGTGGTGCAACTCCGCGAGAAGCTCACCCCGCCCTCCCACCTCCTCTCCCGAGCCAACCTCGCCCGCCGCGTCTGCGCGGACCTCGGCGTGCCGTTCATCGTGAACGACTCACCGCAGCTGGCCGTCGAGTGTGAAGCCGACGGGGTCCACGTCGGGCAGGACGACATGGCTGCGAGCGAGGCGCGGCGGATCGTCGGCCCCGAGCGGATCGTCGGGCTCTCGACGCACGAGCCGGCGCAGCTCGAGGTCGCGCTCGGCGAGCCGGTCGACTACGTCTCGGCCGGGCCGGTGGTCCCGACGCCGACCAAGCCCGGGCGGCCTGGCACGGGCCTCGGCTACGTGGCGGAGGCAGCGGCGCTGTGCGCGGCACACGAGCCGGCGATGCCCTTTTTCGTCACCGGCAACGCCCGGCCCGACACGGTGGGCGAGATCGTGCATGCGGGGGCAAGGCGCGTCGTCGCGGTTCGCTGGCTGACCGAGGCGAGCGATCCTCGGCGGAGCGCACGTGAGCTGCGAGACGCGCTCGATCGCGCCATTGCTGCTGCTCAGAGGGCTGAGACGTGAATCAGGGCGACCGCGAACGGTCGCCCTGATTCTTTAGACATAGCTGAAAGGCTCGGCTTTCCGGATTACAGCGGACGGGACCATCTTCCGCCCGGCGACACCGAGGGTGTCTGGATTGGATTCACCAGGTGGTCCAGCGAAGCCGCCTAGCGGCCAGCCACCTCCAGGGTCCCAAAACGTTGACTATCCATCAGTTTGGACCACCTCCTCTCTCTGGTGGTCACACAATATCCACTCGCGCACTGCCCGTGGTGACACCTCGTCCGCGGGCCCGCCGGCGGGCGGAATTTGCTGGCAGTCCTGCGCCAACACCACAGCGAGCGCGGGCCGGCCCTTACACTGAACCCATGCTCGAGCGATGGACCCGAGCAGTCCTCCGGTGGCGGATCCTCGTCATCGCGTGCTGGGTAGCTGTGGTCATCGTGGGAGCACTCTCGGCGGCGCGACTGCCCCAGCTCCTCTCGACCTCGCTTGCGGTGCCAGGAAGCAGCTCACAACAGGCGAACACGATCCTCGAGCGGCATTTCGGCGAGAGCATCGAGGGAAGCTTCACGGTCGTCCAGCGGACCGCGAGCCCGTCCGAGCGAACTCTCCACATCTTCGAAGGCGAGCTCGCGCTGGCGGCAAGGGCTTTGCCCGCCGCCCATGTCTCGACGTCGCAATCGGGAGTGGGTGTCGGCATCCTCTACGGCACCATCGTCACCTCCCTCGATCTGCAGCAGGCCTCGCCCTACACCGGGACCCTCCGCCGTGCCTTGACAGCGTCCGGGCTCGGGTCGGCTTACGTCACCGGAGCACCCGCGCTACAGCACGATGTGACGCCGATACTTGCGGGCGACCTGCGCAGAGGTGAGCTCATCGCGATCTTGACCGCATTGGTGCTGCTCACCCTCGTGCTCGGCCTCTCGGTCGCCGTCTTGATCCCTCTCGTCGTCGCCGCCTGCACGATGACCGCGACGTTGGCAATCGTCTACCTGCTGGCGCACAAGTTCCTGATGGTGCTCTACATCCCGAACGTCGTCGAGCTCATCGGCCTCGGCCTGGCAGTCGACTACTCACTCCTCATCGTGCACCGGTTCAGGGAGGAGCTGGCCGACGGCGACTGCCAGGTGAACGACGCCGTCGCCGCCACGATGACATCGGCGGGCCGCGCGGTGGTCTTCTCGGGCATCGCGGTGGCGGTCGGCCTGTCGGCGTTGCTCATCATCCCGGTCCCGTTTCTCCGGTCGTTAGGGGTGGCCGGCTTTCTCGTGCCCGTCGTCTCGGTCATCGCGGCGCTCACCTTGCAGCCCGCGTTGCTGTCGCTGCTCGGGCGCCGGGGCATGCGCAGCCTCCACCTCCCCTGGCTCGGCACGAGGAGCGACGTGGAGCGCAGGCTGTGGGCACGCCTCGGGCGCTTCGTCATACGGCGGCGACTTGCCGTGGTTGTCGGCTCGGCCGCCGTCCTCGTCGCGGCGGCTGCTCCGCTCGCCTGGTTACAGCTGACGCCGGCGTCGGAGACGGCCATCCCTCAGTCGATCAGCTCAGCCCGCGGGCTCGCTCTCTTGCGAGCCGGTGTCGGGCCTGGGGTCATCACCCCGATCGACGTGGTCCTCGACGCCCGCGACCCGGGCAGGGCGCTCACAGCGGCGGTCTCGGCCGCAACTCTCCGGCTCGCTCATGAGCTGCTCGACGACCAGGAAGTCTTCGTCGTGGCAATCGGTGATCGGGTGCCGTACGTCGACGCCACCGGCCAGTACGGACGCCTGATCGTCGTCGGGCGGGACGACCTCGGTGCCGAGGCGACCCAGCGCCTCGTACGCGAGGTCCGCGATCGCCTGGTTCCGGCCGCGCACTTCCCTGCCGGCGTGCGCCTCTACGTGGGCGGCGCTCCAGCCCAGGGAGTGGACTTCCTCGCTCTCGTCTACGGGACGTTTCCCTGGGTCGTCGGCATCATCCTCGCGATCGCCTATGTCATCTTGCTGCGCGCCTTCCGCTCGCTGCTGCTGCCGCTCATGGCGGTCCTGCTCGACGTGGTCTCTGTTGCCGCGGCCTACGGACTGCTCGTGGTCGTCTTCCGTCTCGGGGTCGGCGCCGATGTGCTCGGTCTCTACCGCGTCTCGCAGATCGAGGGATGGGTGCCGGTCTTCCTCTTCGCTGTGCTCTTCGGCCTCTCGATGGACTACGAGGTCTTCTTCGTCACCCGCATGCGGGAGGCTCGTGACAGCGGGCTCGGCAACGCCGAGGCCGTGACTTATGGGCTCGCGCACACCGGGCGGGTCGTCAGTGCCGCAGCCCTGATCATGGTCGGGGCGCTCAGCGGGCTCGCGACCGGGCGCGTGTCCGGGTTGCAAGAGCTCGGGGTGGGGCTCGCGCTCGGGGTCCTCGTCGACGCGACCATCGTGCGGGGCCTGCTCATGCCCGGCCTGATGGCCATGCTCGGACGCTGGAACTGGTGGCTGCCGGCCTCGGTCGCGCGAGTGGCACGCGTAAAGGCCTCACCCCTCGCTTGTGGCGAGGAGTGAGGCCTTTGGTGATGCTTGCCCTGAGCGGCTACTTCACGACAGTGATCGCGAAGCGCAACGCCGGGAGGTGGTACCCGAGCGCCAGTGCCGGCTCATCGCGTGCATACGTGAGCACTGGCACCATGCCGTAAGGCGTGTCCGCGAACGACGGCGAGAGCGAGTACAGCATCGGGTAGAGGTCGATCAGGTGCGTCCCGGGTCCGCCCGTCGCGTTGAGGTGCAAGAGCACGTCCCCGTTGGAGTTGAACCCGCAGCCGTACCCGACGTAGCTGTTGTCGTAGTCGACTGCGACCGTGTTGTCGAGCTGCGTCCAGCCGACACCGTCCACGTGGATGGTGAATGACTGGCCCTCCTTCACGACGATGGAGGAGACGCCTTGTCCGACGATGTTCTCCTCAACGTAGAAGGGCACCTGCGCCTGGATCTTGCCGTTCTGCACGAGCTGCACGACATGCCAGCCGCCGAGCCCGTCCGGAACCGTGATGTTGGTCCGGAACGCTCCGCCTGACGGCGTCGCGCTACCGAGCGACTGCGAGACGAATGCCCAGCAGACGCTGAGGCAGTTGACGCGGTTGCCGACGACCGTCGACCAGACCAGCTTCACCGGAGAGCTCTTCGTGAGCCCGGTTGCGCTGAGGGCGACGGACGTGTTGACCGGTCCCTTCGTGGACGCAAGCGTGGCCTTTACTTTGCTTCCAACCGCGAGCCCGCTCGTCTGAAGCGTCGTTCGGGCGTTCAACGTCGGCGCGACGTTCACAGGCCAGTCGATGGAGGCCGCCGGCGGACCGTCGTCCTTCGTGACTGTGAACTTGACCGTCGCCCCGTTCGTGTACGGGATCGGCGACTGAGGAACGTTCAGGTACATGTAGCTGATGGCGTTCCCGACCTGGATCGTGTGCACTCCCACCGGCCCAGCCGCACGGATCGTCGCTTGTGCGACACCGCGGGTCCAGTTGGCCATCATCTCGCCTACGTAGTGGTTGTCCCACAGAAGGGCAGCGCCACCGGTGTACTCGGTCGCTCCGAGGCCGCTGTAGGTGATCGTGATGGGCGTGCCGATCGGTCCGCTCTTCGGCGTGACCGTGACCGTCCGCAGTGTGATGAACCCACCGCTCGAGACTTCCACCCCGTTGACGACGGCGTAGATCTCGTGCAGGCCACCCCAGTCCTGCGGCACCTTCATCGAGACGCTGAACGCACCGCTCGAGTTGGTCGTCGTGTTGGCGATCACGACTGCGAACAGGGTCGCTGCCCGGCCGAGGTAGTTGACCGTGTCCGGTTCAGGTTGAACCAGCCACGTCGCATCAGCTGTCGACCACGTGACCTCCACCTTCTTGTTCGCTCCGAGGTGCTTGCCCGAGATGGTCATGGGCGTTCCAGCAAACCCGGATTGCGGCGCGACGTTGAGAAGCCCCATGTGCGTGCTCGCCGTGGCGGGCTTGGCAATCGGGCCCGGGAGCGCCGCAACGCCTGGGATCGCCGGTGACAAGAGCGTGGTGAAGCTCGTGGTGGCCGAGGCCACATGAGCGGGCTGAGTCGTCGGGGTTGCGCTCGTGCCAGGGCTCTTGCTTGCCGTGGTGGCACACGAGGCCAAGAGCAGCGCCCCTGCCAAGGCCCCCACGAGTACTGGCCCGATTCTCGTAATTCTCGTATTCCTTTTCATTGGACACTCCTCTCGTAAATATCGAAGACTCTGGCAAGGTCGCCCGCCGGGCGGGGACCCCGCCAGAGTCGTTCTGTTTTATGTAGTTAGGCTGCTTTGATACTTATGCTTTGACTACCTGGAGCTGTGATGGCTCTGGGAAGCCGGCTTGGGTGAACGTGCCGGTCTGCGCTGGGATGGCGGGCAGTGTCTTCGTCTTCGGCAATGCCTTGGTCTTGACCGTGACGGCAAAGTTCACGACCCCGACTTTCCAGCTCTTGGGAACGGTCCAAGCGGCGGTCCAGTAGGAGTCGACGCCGTGTGATCGTTGTGCGCTTGCTGTTCATGGGCGGGACGCTCTAAGTTGTAACACGAAGCGCCGCGGCGGAATAGCTTCGCCGGACCTCGGTCCCCGGGATGTGCTGCTCTACAAGTCATTCAGCAGC
>JBKQLZ010000269.1:0-11538 GCA_052146895.1 Acidimicrobiales bacterium | reverse complement strand
GCGCGCAAGCAGATCGAGCTGCAGGAGCAGCAGCTCGAGCATTCGGTGAACCACCTCCAGGACCAGGCCAAGGCAGCAATAGCGCAGGGCAAGGACGATCTCGCGAAGGAAGCTCTCTCTCGCAAGGCCGCCGCCCAGGCCCAGATCGACGCCATGGAGCCCCAGCACGTACAGCTGACCGAGCAGGAGCAGAAGCTCGAGCAGACCCTCGAGGCCCTCCAGAAGAAAGTGAACGACTTCCGCACGCAGAAGGAGGTCATGAAGGCGCAGTACACAGCCGCCAAGGCCGTCAGCTCTGTGGGCGAGAGCGCCGCAGGCATCTCGAAGACCTTCGACGACTCGGGCGCCGCGCTCCAGCGGGCCCAGGACAAGATCGCCACCATGCAGGCTCACGCCAGCGCGGTCGACGAGCTGCTCCAGTCAGGCGTGCTCGAAGACGTCGGCGGCGGTACCGACGAGATCCAGAAGGAGCTCGACGAAGCGGGCTCGGCTGCCGAGGTCGACAAGGAGTTCGCCGCCCTGAAGGCCGAGGTCGGCTCGGGCTCACCTGCACCGGAGCTGAGCGAGGGCTGACGGGGACGCGGAAGGAGACCGAAATGACAGTTGCCCATGACGAGGCCGAACAAGGACTCGTAGCCACGCAGCAAGTTGGAGGAGGGCCGGAGGCTCCGCGCGCCGTGCAGGACTGGGCGCTCAGCTTCCCGATCATCGATGTGATGACGCGCCGCCCGCTGTTCTGCGACCCCGAGCTGACGATCCGCGCTGCTGCCGAGGCGATGACCAGCCAAGGCGTCGGGAGCTTGATCTTGCTACGCACGGACGGACCCTCTGCGATACTCACCGAGCGTGATCTCGTCAGGGCGATCGCGGACGGACTGAACCCCGATGTGACCTGGGCGATCGAGGTCGCCTCTGAGGACATCGTCGCCTTGGGATCCGAGGACACCGTACGAGAGGCCATCGAGTCGATGGTTGCCTGTGGCATCCACCACCTACCCGTGAAGGCGGACGGCACCGTCATCGGAATGGTGAGCGCGAGCGACCTCCTCGTGACCCTGTCCGAGCTGACTCTCGCCGCGCCTTCGGACTGAATCGGCTCCGGTTTGGCGGCGCTCGCCGTGATTCCGCGGTAATCGGGACCTTCGACCCTTCCGCGCTCCTGCCGAACCCGCCATGCTTTGAACATGACAACAGTCGCGCAAGGCGGTGCTCAGATCGCGTCTGGAACCTTCCAGGTGAGGTTTCATGGGCGCGGCGGCCAGGGCGTGGTCACCGCGGCCGAGATGTTGTCCGTTGCTGCGTTTCTCGACGGTCGCTACTCCCAGGCCTTCCCAAGCTTCGGATCGGAACGCACCGGGGCGCCGGTCGTCTCCTACTGCCGGATCTCCGAACGCGAGATCCGCACGCGTGCACCGATCGATGCACCAGACGCGCTCGTCATCCAGGACGCGACCTTGGTGCACCAAGTCGACCTGTTCGCCGGGATACGTGAGGACGGCTTCATTCTGGTCAACACCTCGCAGAGCTTCGACGAGTTGGGCCTCGGCGATCTTGCCGACAGGTTCCATCCCGATCATCTGCTCACCGTCCCTGCGACCGAGATCGCGCTGCGCCGCCTCGGTCGCCCGTTGCCCAATGCCGTGCTGTTGGGCGGTTTCGCGGTCATGACGGGCGTCGTCACGATCGATTCGGTCGTAGCAGCGATCGAGGAGAGGTTCCACGGAGCAGTGGCGCAAGGCAATGCCGCCGCAGCTCGCGAGGCGGCTGAGTTCGTAGCGGAGGAGAGGTTGGCCCGTGCTTCGTCAGATTGAAGGCTCGCGTGCTGTCGCGGAGGCTGTCGCTCTGTGCCGCCCCGAGGTCGTCTGCGCTTACCCCATCTCCCCGCAGACCCACATCATCGAGGGTGTCGGAGCGATGGTGAAGTCCGGTCGCCTCTCGCCGTGCGAGTTCATAAACGTCGAGTCGGAATTCGCGGCGATGTCGGTCTCGATCGGTGCCTCCGCCATGGGGGCTCGTGCGTACACCGCCACGGCGAGCCAAGGCCTGCTGTTCATGACTGAAGCCGTGTACAACGCCGCCGGGCTCGGGCTGCCGATCGTGATGACCGTCGCCAACCGGGCGATCGGCGCGCCTATCAACATCTGGAACGACCACTCAGATGCCATGTCAGTGCGGGACTCCGGCTGGCTCCAGCTCTTCGCCGAGACGAATCAGCACGCATTGGACCTGCACATACAGGCCTTCCGTCTTGCTGAGGAGCTCTCCGTCCCGGTAATGGTGTGCATGGACGGCTTCGTCCTCACTCACGCGTTCGAGCGCGTGGACCTACCCAGCCAAGAAGAGGTCGACGGCTGGCTCCCCAGCTTCGAGCCGCGCCAGGTGCTCGATCCCGACGATCCCGTCACGATCGGTGCCATGGTCGGACCGGAGGCCTTCACAGAGGTGCGCTATCTCGCACACGTGCGGCAGTTGCAGGCGCTCGACCGGATACCGGTGCTGGCAGACGAGTTCGAGACCGCTTTCGGGCGCCGGAGCGGGGGCCTCGTGAGTCCCTACCGCCTCGAGGGCGCCGAGACCGTTGTCGTGGCTCTCGGGTCGGTGCTCGGGACGATCAAGGACACCGCCGACGCTCTGCGGGACGAGGGGATACCGATCGGTGTGCTCGGGATCACGACCTTCCGCCCGTTCCCTGCCGCGGCGATCGCCGATGCCCTCCAAGAGGCCCGGCAGGTCGTCGTGGTCGAGAAGGCGTTCTCGATCGGCGGCCACGGCATCCTCGGGGCGGATGTCTCCCTCGCGACGGCTGGCCGCGGCCCGTCGGTTTACAACGTCATCGCCGGACTTGGCGGGCGGCCGATAACGGAGGACTCGCTCCGGCGGATGATGCTGGGGGCGATCGAACAGGCGCTCCCGCCTCTCAGCTTCCTCGATCTCGACATCGACCTGGTCGGACGGGAGCTCGAGCGGATGGAGTCCGAGCGCCGCTCCGGGCCGAGCGCCGAGAACCTGTTGCGCGACGTGGGCACGTCGCCTGCCCGAGCTAGTTGAAGGTAGTAGCCATGGACGATCAACCAGTGAAGTTCTACCAAGTGGGCAGCTTCGCCGTCGGCAACCGGCTGCTCGACGGCGAAAGGCGCACGATCCAAGCGGACCGCGCCCGTTCTAACTCGCTCACGTCGGGCCACCGGGCATGCCAGGGCTGCGGCGAGGCCCTCGGCGCCCGCTACGCGCTGGACGCGGCGATGCGCGCAACCGAAGGTCGGCTCGTCGCCGCGAACGCGACAGGATGCCTCGAGGTCTTCTCGACGCCCTACCCCGAGACATCGTGGCAGATCCCGTGGCTGCACTCCCTCTTCGGCAACGCGCCGGCAATCGCGACCGGGATGGCGGCCGCGTTGAAGGCGAAGGGCCGGAGCGACATCCGCGTCGTCTCCCAGGCCGGCGACGGCGGGACGGTCGACATCGGATTCGGCTGCCTTTCGGGCATGTTCGAGCGGAACGACGACGTGCTGTTCATCTGTTACGACAACGAGGCCTACATGAACACGGGGGTCCAGCGCTCGGGTGCCACCCCCCCAGCGGCTCGGACCGCCACTACCGAAGCAGTTGGCGCCGAACCGGGAAACGCCTTCGGGCAGGGAAAGAACATGCCTCTGCTCGCTGTCGCCCATGAGATCCCGTACGTCGCTACCGCCACGGTCGCCGAGCTGCACGACCTCGAGCGCAAGGTCGCGACGGCGATGAGCTTTCGCGGCGCGAGGTACATCCACATACTCGTTCCCTGCCCGCTCGGTTGGGGCAGCGCGTCCTCGGACACGGTGCGCCTCGCCCGGCTCGCATGTGAGACGGGCCTTTTCCCGCTCTTCGAGGCCGAGCACGGAGAGATCACGTCCACTACGCCGATCCGTCACCAGGTGCCGGTCGAGGAGTACCTCGAGCCGCAGGGCCGCTACAAGCACCTGTTCGCGCCGACTCCGCGGCCCGAGATCCTGAAGAAGATCCAAGAGATCGCCGACCGCAACATCGCGAGGTTCGGGCTGCTGCGCGCCTCTCACGAGGCTGAGCCAGTCGGCGCGGGAGGCTCATGATGGAGAAGCCTTTCGCCATCACGCTCGACGTCGGCTCGAGCCTCGCCAACAAGACAGGCTCGTGGCGCGTCGAGCGCCCGGTCTACGTCGACCGGATGCCGCCGTGCAACGACGGTTGCCCAGCCGGAGAGAACATCCAAGGCTGGCTCTATCACGCCGAGGAGGGAGACTACGAGGCCGCCTGGCGCGGGCTCGTCGAGGACAACCCCTTCCCCTCCATCTGTGGCCGCGTCTGCTACCACCCGTGTGAGACGGCGTGCAACCGCGCCAAGGTCGACGAGGCTGTCGGGATTCACGGAGTTGAGCGCTTCCTGGGTGACCGGGCGATCAGCCAGGGCTGGCACTTGACCGTCGGCAGGCCGCCCTCAGGCAAGCGGGTGCTCGTGGTCGGCTCGGGGCCTTCGGGCCTATCTGCCGCCTACCACCTCGCGCGCCTCGGGCACGCGGTCACGATCTACGAGGCCGCCCGCGCACCCGGCGGCATGATGAGGTACGGCATCCCGAAGTACCGCCTGCCGCGGGATGTGCTGGATGCAGAGATAGCGGCGATCTGCTCGCTCGGCATCGATCTCGAGCTCGAGCACACTGTCGGCGATGTGGTCGAGGAGATGCGAGACGGCGGATTCGACGCCGTGTTCCTCGCCCTCGGGGCGCAGCTCTCGAAGCGGGCGTACATCCCAGCGGCGGACTCCGCACGGATCCTCGACGCTCTCTCGTTCCTCGCGAGCTCGGAGGACGGCGACCCACCGCGAGTAGGCCGCCGCGTCGTCGTCTACGGAGGCGGCAACACCGCTATGGACAGCGCGCGAACGGCCCAGCGCCTCGGGGCGACCGAGGCGGTCGTCGTCTACAGGCGGACGCGGGCTCAGATGCCCGCCCACCCGGTCGAAGTCGAAGAGGCGCTCGCTGAAGGCGTGAAGATGACGTGGCTGTCGACGATCTCACGTGTCGAGGACGGCAAGATAGTCATCGAGAAGATGGTGCTCGACGAGACCGGGTTCCCGCAGCCCACGGGCGAATTCGAGACGCTCGATGCCGACACTGTCGTGTTGGCCCTCGGCCAGGACACGGACATGTCGGCGATCGCCCACATGGGCGACATGAGTGTTCGCGACGGCGTCCTCGACGTGGACGACGACATGATGACGGGCCACCCGGGCATCTTCGCCGGTGGCGACATGGTGCCGGCGGAGCGGACGGTGACTGTCGGCATCGGGCACGGCAAGAAGGCCGCCCGCAGCATCGACGCCTGGTTGAGGGGCGAGGGTCACGCAACGGCGGCACGCCACGAGCTCGCGACCTTCGAACGGCTGAACACCTGGTACTACAGCGATGCCCCGAAGACGGTTCAGCCGGAGCTCGAAGGCATCCGCCGCCGGTCGACTTTCGAGGAGGTCGTCGGTGGCCTCGATGCCGACAATGCCCTCTTCGAGGCACGGCGGTGCCTCTCGTGCGGGAATTGCTTCGAGTGCGACAACTGCTTCGGCGTGTGCCCGGACAACGCGGTCGTGAAGCTCGGACCGGGGCGGAGGTACTCCTTCGATTACGACTACTGCAAGGGATGCGGCATGTGCGTCACCGAGTGCCCATGCGGGGCGATCGTGATGGAGCCCGAGCGCGTCTGAGCCGGGTCGGAACCACAGCGCAGCGACTCTGACCTCCCGCGCGTGACCCACGCGCAAAGATGTCGAGATGCGGGTAGTCGTCGCCCCTGACTCGTTCGGGGGGACTCTCAGCGCTCTGGAAGCGGCGGAGGCTATGGCAGCAGGGTGGTCGCGGGCATTGCCCGAGACAGAGCTCGAGCTCGTGCCGATCTCAGACGGTGGGCCGGGCTTCATCGACGTGATGGGCGCCTCGCTCGGCGGCGAGCGCTTCGAGGTCGAGGTACGCGACCCGCTCCTCCGCCCCGTCAGCGCCGTGCTGCTCCACAGCGGGGATTCGGTGTACCTCGAGACGGCGCAGTCCTGCGGCCTGGCTCTCCTGACGCCGCAGGAGCGTGACCCTCTTGCTGCATCCTCGGCCGGTGTCGGCGACCTGCTCCGAGCCGCCTACGAGCTCGCGCCCGAGCGGATTGTCGCCGGACTCGGCGGGTCCGCCACCAACGACGGGGGTGCCGGCATGCTCCAAGAGATGGGCCTCGGGCTCCTCGACGCGTCGGGACGACCCCTCGTGCCGGGCGCCAAGTCGCTCGCCCACCTCGACCACCTCGACCACATCGACCACCTCGACCACCTCGACCACATCGACCACATCGACAACCTCGACCCGATGGAGCACGTCGACCGCGCGGCCGGCTGGCTTTCGCGGCCGGAGCTGGTCGTCGCCTGCGACGTCGACAACCCGTTGCTCGGGCCGCAAGGGGCGACGGCTGTCTTTGCGGCACAGAAGGGAGCAAGCGAGGCTGACCGCGAGCAGCTCGAGCGGGCACTCGCGCTGCTCGTTGAAGTGGTCGGACGGGACCTGCCCGGATCTGCTGGTGTCGAGAATGTCGGTGGCGCGGGCGCAGCAGGCGGCCTCGGCTACGGGATGCTGCTGCTAGGGGGCCAATTTCAGTCAGGCGTCGATCTCGTCCTCTCCGCCGTGCGCCTGCGCGACCGGCTGGTCGGGACGGATCTAGTCATCACGGGTGAGGGGTCGTTCGACAGCCAGTCGCTCCGCGGAAAGGCCGTGTCGGGGGTCGCGCGGGTCGCGAGGGCCGCGGGCGTGCCCTGCGTAGTGCTGGCCGGGAAGGTCTCTGTTGGCGAACCGGACTTCGCCGCCGCCGGAATCGCAGCCGCCTGGTCGGTCGTGGACGAAGCCGGAGCCGCCGAGGCCGCGTTGGCGGAGCCGGCAAGGTTCCTCGAGCGCCTCGCCTTCCGGGTCGCGTCGGCGGGCGGCGTCGCCGCCAAGGGGACTTGCTGATGAGCGCGGGACTTTCGCCTCTAGCCACGACACCTGGCCTGTCGCAGAATTTGCCCATGACCCAGCTGACTTTCGCGTCACGTGTTGAGCGCCTCGGTGTGGACAGGCCATGAGACCCCTCGGGCTCGAGCGGGAAGTCGTGGACCGCGATCTCTACGACCGCGCTGTCGAGCGGTTCCGGGAGCGGCGAATCGCCCTTCCGACCTTCTCCGAGATCGCCGAGCCGTGGACGGCGCCGGCAGCGGTGCGAGACGCCGTCGCGTCCATCTCGCCGGATGATGCCGACCCGCTCAATCTGTTCCGCGTGCACTGGTACAACGACGCCTCGCGTCACGGGAGCGTCGACGTGCCGGAGCACGTGGAGCTCCCTGAGGAGCTGACCGGCACGCCCGCTCGGATCGTCGTCGCGTTGGCCGACCGCTTCCCTCTCGTGGCTTGCCACAAGGTTCTCGCGAGCTACGGCTGCCTTGCTCCGCGAGTCGTCGCCGGGCATTTCGACCCCTCGACTCAGCGAGCCATCTGGCCGTCCACGGGCAACTATTGCCGCGGTGGCGTAGCGATCTCGAAGCTGATGGGGTGCCGCGGCGTCGCCGTGCTACCCGAGGGCATGAGCCGGGAGCGCTTCGACTGGCTGGCGGCGTGGGTCGAGGACGAGTCCGACGTCATCCGGACACCCGGCACGGAGAGCAACGTGAAGGAGATCTACGACGAGTGCAACAGGCTCGCTGCGGACGAGTCCAACGTGGTCTTCAACCAGTTCTCCGAGTTCGGTAACCATCTCATCCATTACTTCGCCACCGGCAAGGCGCTCGAGCGCATTCTCGAGGCGATGGTGGCGGCGGGTCACGGGACCGCGCTGAGAGCGTTCGTCTCGGCGACCGGCTCGGCAGGCACGATCGGCGCCGGCGACTACCTGAAGGACCAGCTCGGGTCGAAGATCGTCGCCGTCGAGGCGCTCGAGTGCCCGACGATGCTCTACAACGGCTTCGGGGAGCACAACATCCAGGGGATCGGCGACAAGCACATCCCTCTTATCCACAACGTGATGAACACCGACGTGGTGACAGCGGTATCGGACAGGGCCACCGACCGCCTGAACATCCTCTTCAACACCGATCAGGGCCGGCGATACCTCGTGGATCGTCGCCACGTCCCAGCCGAGACCGTCGAGGCCCTGTCGTCGCTCGGGTTGTCGAGCATCTGCAACGTCCTCGCCGCGATCAAGTACGCGAAGCACCAAGGCCTCGGTCGCGACGATGTCGTGGCGACGGTCGCGACCGACGGCGCTGCGATGTACCGCAGCGAGCTCGAGCTGGCAGAGCACAAGCAATTCCCCGACGGGGTGGACGAGTTGGATCTGGCTGAGATCTTCGGTGAGCACCTTGCTGACGTGGGCGACGACCACCTGCGGGTCCTCGACCGACGAGAGCAAGAGCGCATCTTCAACCTCGGCTATTACACCTGGGTGGAGCAGCAGGGGATCACGGTCGAGGAGTTCAACGCGCGGCGCGACCAGTCGTTCTGGGTGGAGACTCGTTCGGTGGTCACCGTGTGGGACGAGATGATCCGCGAGTTCAACGACCGCACAGGCGTGCTCGGGTCGCGATGAGCGTGCGCCGGGACCAGATGGCGAGCCTCGTCGTCTGCCGCGGCTGCGGCTGGGTCGTGCCGGACTCCGAGCCCTACCCCTTTGCTTGCCCGGCCGCCGGCGACGCCGGGGATCACGTCCTTCACCGGGTGCTCGACTTCGACACAGTCAGCTTCCCCGACGCCGCCGGCACCGAGGCCCAGCCATTCGTCCGGTACCGAGGGCTGCTGCACGCCCGCCACCTCGCTGTCGCTGGTGGCCTCGGTGACGACGCCTTCGTCCGCATCGTGCGCGATCTCGACGGCGAGGTGGCGCGCATCGAGGGCCGGGGCATCATCGAGACGCCCTTTGCGCTGCAGCTCGCGCTGGGCGAGGCCGTGGGGCTCGGAGGGCCCCTCTTCGTCAAGGACGAGACGGGCAACGTGGCGGGCTCGCACAAGGCTCGCCACCTCTTCGGGGTGCTCGTCCACCTGGAAGTCGTCGAGCAGATCGGGCTCGCTAGCCGGGGGGACCGGCCGCTCGCGATAGCGAGTTGCGGCAATGCCGCGCTTGCGGCCGCTGTCGTCGCGGCAGCAGGATGCCGGGAGCTGCATGTGTTCGTCCCGACCGACGCCGACGCAGCCGTCGTCGATCGTCTGAGCGACCTCGGCGCGCGTGTCACGGTCTGCCCACGCGAGCCCGGTGTCACCGGCGACCCCAGCTACATGGCGCTCGAGGCCGCGATCGCGGGCGGGGCAATTCCTTTCACGTGCCAAGGCAACCAGAACGGCATGGCGATCGAAGGCGGGGAGACGCTCGGCTACGAGATGATCGCGAGCCTCGCCCGGCTGGACGAGACTCTTGATCACGTCGTCGTCCAGGTCGGTGGGGGAGCGCTCGCAAGCGCTGTCGCGGCTGCGTTCAGCGAGGCGCGGGCGCTCGGGGTGATCGACCGGATACCGCGCTTCCACACCGTCCAGACCGAAGGAGCATGGCCCCTCAAGCGGGCTTTCGACCGCGTGAGCGCCTTGGCGGAGGAGCACCCCGGCCCCGACCGGTTCCACTGGGCGCTCCACGAAGCAGCCCGGCGGCGTGCCGATTTCATGTGGCCGTGGGAGACCACCCCGCACAGCATCGCTCACGGCATCCTCGACGACGAGACCTACGACTGGCTCGCAGTGGTCGAGGCGATGCTCCTTACACGCGGCCGTCCCGTCGTCGTGAGCGACGACGAGCTCGAGAAAGCGAACGCGCTCGCGCTCGAGACGACGGGGATCCAGGTCGACCCGACCGGCTCTGCAGGGCTCGCTGGTCTCATCCACCTCCGCCGTGAAGGAGTGATTGGACCGGGCGAGAGTGCAGCGGTGTTGTTCACCGGCGCCATCCGGTAAGTCGTGCTGATCAGGAACGGCACCGTCATCGACGCTGCCGGGACGCGTGCCGCCGACCTCCGCGCCGGGCCTGGTGGCCGGGTGGCAGAGATCGCCGCGCACCTCGAGCCGGCTGCGGGTGAAGAAGTGCACGATGCCTCGGGCAAGCTCGTGATCCCCGGCGGTGTGGACGCCCACACTCACCTCCAGATGACGGTTGGCCGGCTGCGGGTCTCGGACGACTTCTTCACCGGCACCCGCGCGGCGGCGGTGGGAGGGACGACGACGGTCCTCGATTACGTCCCGGTGCAACGGGGTGAGGACCCGCTCGCGGCGGCGGCTCGCTGGCGATCGGTGGCGGAGATAGCCGCCATCGACTGGGGATTCCACCTGAGCCTCCCCGAGCCCGTGGAAGAGGCCGTCATAGAGGCCGCCGTTGCGGCCGGCATCAGCTCCTTCAAGCTCTACCTCGCCTACCCCGACCGCCTCCAGGTAGACGACGCGACCGTCTTGCGGCTGATGGGCTACGCCCGGCGGCACGGAGCGCTCGTCGCCCTTCATTGCGAGAACGGAGTCGGCATCGAGGAGCTGCGCCGGGAGGCGCTCGCGGCGGGCCGCACGGGCGTGCCCGAGCACGCCGCTACCCGCCCTGCGGTCCTCGAGGCCGAAGCGGTCACTCGAGCCTGCGCCCTCGCCGAGGTGTCAGGAGCGCAGATCTTCGTCGTCCACCTCTCGTCGGCCGCAGCGCTCACCGCGTTGCGCGCGGGGCGGGCAAGGGGCGTGAAGGTCCGCGCCGAGACCTGCCCGCAGTACCTCTACCTCGACGCCGGGCGCTTGGCGGGTGTTGACGGGATCGACTTCGTCTGCGCGCCCCCGCTTCGCGACACCGATGACGCCGTTGCCCTCTGGGAGGGCCTCTCATCCGGCGAGATCGATACTCTCGGCACGGATCACTGCCCGTTCTGGAAGACGGACCGGCGAGCAGGGATCAACCGCCGAGAAGGAGGAGTCCTTGACTTCACGGAGATCCCGGGTGGCCTGCCCGGTGTAGAGACGCGTCTCGCTCTGTGCTTCGAGGCGGTGAATGACGGGCGTCTCGGCCTCGAGGACTGGGTGCGCGTCTGCTCGGAGGCCCCCGCACGGATCTTCGGCCTCTGGCCCGCCAAGGGCTCGCTCATGGTCGGTGCGGACGCGGACGTCGTCGTCTTCGATCCCCTGAGACGCCAGTCCCTGGCCGCCGCCGCGCTCCACATGGCGACCGACCACTCGCCCTACGAGGACCGCACCGTCACGGGCTGGCCTGAGCTCGTGCTCAGTCGTGGGCGGGTCGTGGCGAAGGACGGCTCGTTCACGGGGGAGGAGGGATGGGGCCGCTACATCGAGCGCTCACCGGTGCAGTACTGAGCTCTCGAACAGCCGACCCCCTCAAACTGCGGGCAGTGGGGGCTCGCCTGCCACGGCGTCTCTCCCTTCCACGAGGTTGCCGCTGGCTACGAGGCGGCGGCCCCCGACCCAGACACCTTCGATGCCGACCGGTAGCTCGAAGGGAGACTCGAACGTCGCGCGGTCGGCGACGCGTTCAGCGTCGAAGGCCACGAGGTCCGCCGGCAAG
>JBKQLZ010000268.1:0-25732 GCA_052146895.1 Acidimicrobiales bacterium | reverse complement strand
GGCACGGCGCAGGAGATGGGCAAGCAGGTCGTAGACCTCTGGGTGTACGGACTCCGAGTGCGAGTCGACCAGTTCGTCGTGCATCCACCGTCCGCCGGCGAGGTGGACATACCGAACCCGCTCGGGCGGGATCGCGTCGATGAACGCGACGGGGTCCACCGGGCGGTTCTGGGCGTTTATCCATATGTTCGTGAGGTCAAGGAGGCAGTCCCACGAGTCGGAGCGATCGAGGAGGCGCAGATAGAACTCCTCGGGCGAATAGGTCGAGCCGGAGAAGGTGACCTTCGTGGCAAGGTTCTCGAGGCAGGCGCGGCGCCCCGTCACCTCGTTGATCAGTTCGATGTGCCGGCACGCGAGGTCGAGCAGTTCGTCGTCGAAGCGGTTCGGTGCAAGATGGCCGAGCTCGCGGCCCTGGACACCGGTGAACGCGAGGTGGTCGCTGCAGGTCATGGCACCGGTGAACTCGCCGAGACGCCGGATCGCCTCGAGGTATTCCCTCGTCGGTCCGACGGCAGAGGCGACGTTCCCGGAGAGGCCGTGGACCATGACCGGAATACCGGCGAGCAACTCGAGCTCCCAAGGCCGAGCGACGCCACCGTCGGCGAAGTATCTGTTGGCGATCAGCTCGGCGCATTCGACTAGCGGCCGCTCGGCCTCGAACAACCTGCGCAACTCCGGGCGGAAGCCTGCGCCGATCAGTGTCACTCCCATTGGACCGCGCCCTCCCATGACAATCTCGCGTACACCTGCTCGTCGCGGGGCAACAGCGGGCCACCTGTCGTCGAACCTCGGACGTCGGACATCGTGTCGTCCGGCCCGCCGCCTTGCAGCGCCCTCTCGACGACGTCGGCCTCGCCCGGCCGGAGACGGACCGCCCGCAGCACTGGCTCGCGAGCGCTGTGGAAGAACAACAGCTGGCACGGGTCTCGTGGCAGCTGGTCGAGCGGGTCGACGCGGTGACGGTAGGGGAGTCGAACGTCCCACTCGAATCGGCCCATGTTTGCGCCGGCGACAAAGCGTGGGCGAGCCGCGTCGTCCTGGTCGAGACGCGCAGCCGTGCCGCGCGCCTCCTCGGAGTTGAACGGCTCGGTCGCGTCCCAGAACGAGTCGCTCCTGCGCCGCTCGAAGCGCGCCATTGCGGCAATGACCTGGGCAGCCTCGTTGTCCCCGTCGCCGTCTCCATCCGCCGGCTCGTCGGCTGCCCACTGGGCGGTACGCGCGATGATGAAATCGCTGAAGGCAGCCGCGTCCAGGCGGAAATGGCTGGACATCGGCGTCGTCTCGACGAACTCGTCGACAAGCAGGTCCCCGTCGTTGCCGAGCATGCGGAGGGTGCAGTGCGCGTTCCAGCGCAAAGTGGTACATCGTTTGTGTACGAATGACCTGGTCAGGAGCGTGAGGTCACCTGCCATGTCGATCAGCATGGCCGCCTCCGCCGGTGCCAGCGAGAATTCCCTCACAAACGCGGCTGGGTCGTCGAGCAGGCGTTGGCTCGCTGCCTGACTCGATATCACGGCCGCCATGGCGGATTCGAGATCGGCTCTCACGTTCGAGACCAGCAGTTCGGATAGCGATGCTGGCCAGCTACCCAGTGGACAGCCGACGTCAAGGCTGTGAACATGGCAAGGTTTACCATAGACCGCAGCGACTTCAGGCGATAGAGTGACGCTTGCCGAACGAGTTGAGCTATGGGTCCGCTGGCCAGTGCGATGACGCACCCGAGCCGGCTCCACCGGACCCACCGCTGAGGGGAGCGAAGGCGATGTCCGAAGTAGAACTGGTTCAGGGCTACATCAGTGGGCGAGTCAGTCGCCGCGACCTCCTGAGAGGTCTCGTCGCTGCGGGTCTCAGCGTCGTGGCGGCGAGCGCCTTCGCCGATGCCGTGCTGCCGGGAGTCGCCGGGGCGGCGTCGGAACCCGACAGCCCGACGCCTCACCCCACGCCGCACCCGACGCCGCCGACGCCTCACCCCACGCCGCACCCGACGCCGCCGACGCCGCACCCCACACCGCACCCGACGCCGCACCCCACACCGCCGACGCCTCACCCGACGCCGCCGACGCCGACACCCACACCGACGCCGACACCGACGCCGACACCCACGCCTACCCCGACGCCGACACCCACGCCGACGCCGACCCCGACGCCTACCCCGACGCCGCCGACGCCGCCGACGCCGACGCCGCCGACGCCGACGCCGTCCTGCAGTAGCTGCAGTAGCTGCAGTAGCTGCAGTAGCTGCAGCAGCTGTGGTGGCTGTGGTGGCTGGGGCTGCTCACCCGACGGGTCTGAGCGCCCTCGGGACCGCGCCGCCGGGCAGTCTCAGCGCCGGCGCCGAACGAGCTGAGTCGAGCAAGGCGGGGCGTACCGTCGACCCTGACTTGAGGCGGCGTCATGACCCAGACAACGAGCGTCGGAGGCCTCGGTTGATCTCGCGCGCCGCCGGTAAGGCGACGTATCGCGCAGCCCCGACAGGGATCCATCGTGATCATCGAATCTGACATCAGCTTCGACTGGCATCGCTGGGCGGCAATCTCTCTCGTGCGCGGGACTCCGGTGTCAGACGTGATTGCGACACTGATCGCCAACGAAATACCTGAAGCCGCGGCGGCAATGCTGGCCGGACGCATCTTGAGCGATCCCACGCTTGAGGCTGCCAAATGGGCGATCGGGCGCCTCTACAAGCTCGAGAGCATGCTGGACATCCGGCAAGAGCTCCAGGATCTCGCAGGGGAGAGCGACGCGATTGCGCGTCGCTCCGGTGTGAGTTCCAAGCAATTCCTGACCGAGTACTACGCCCGCAATCTTCCGGTACTGCTCGAGGATGTCTGCGATGAGTGGCCGGCACTCGATCGCTGGTCGCCTGAATACCTCATCCAACAGATCGGCGATGTCGAAGTCGAGGTCATGGATGGCCGGCAGGAAGGACCTGGCGACGAGCTGAAGATGGATGAGCAGCGGACCCGGACCTCGTTCGCGCAATACGTGCGGCGAGTGTTGGCGACTGAATGGAGCAACGACTTCTACCTCGTCGCCAATAACGGGCTGCTTGCTAGCGACGTCGCCGATCCGCTCTGGAAGGATTTCAGCCTCGACAACCGGTACCTTCGGCCGAAGGCTCCACGTGCGGAGACGTTCGTCTGGTACGGACCTGCCGGGACCGTGACCAATCTTCACCACGATCTGATGAACATTCTGTTCCACCAGGTCTACGGCTGGAAGCATGTCATCCTTATTTCTCCAACGAATACACACCGAGTCTCCAACTCGGTCGGGGTGTACAGCGACATTGACCCCCTCGCTCCCGATATCGAGCGCTTCCCTGGCTTCGAGGGGGTGCACCAGCTACACGTCACGGTTGGGCCCGGCGAGGCGCTGTTCATCCCAGTCGGCTGGTGGCACCACGTGACAGCGCTCGAGACAAGCATCAGCATTTCGAGCACCAGCTTTCGCTTCCCGAACAAGTTCGAGTGGGCAAACCCCACGATGGGGATCTAGGTCGCGACAATCATGGTGCGAAGAGGGCGAAGGTGGCGACGGCGGGCGGTCGGATCCGTGCTGACGTCGCCGGTAATTGTCTGCGCCGCCCTAGTTTGCACTTCTCCGGCCGCGGCGGCTCGAACGCCGTCGCAGTTACCGATGCCTCACCTGGTGGCGGCGGCACAGGATTCCTGGCAGTCGACGGAGTCCGCCACGTCGCCGAACTGGTCCGGCTATGTCGCCGAAGCGCATCGACCGTTCACAGCAGTGAAGGGAGCCTGGGTCCAGCCAGCGTTGGCGTGCTCAGGGTCAGCTGGTGCAGCCGCGTTCTGGGTCGGTCTGGATGGCTTCCGAGACGCGACCGTCGAGCAGATCGGGGTGAAAGCGATTTGCGCCGCGGGAGGTGCGATCTACCGGGGCTGGTGGCAGCTCTGGCCAGGCCCGGTTCACTTCTTGTCACTGGCGTACCCGGTCAGGCCGACTGACGTGATGCACGCTTCGGTCACTCGCTCCGGGAGTATCTTCACGCTGTCGTTGCGTTCGAGCGCAGGATGGAGTTACAGCACGGCGAGGAGAGCGTCGGCCGACAGCTCATCTGCGGAGTGGATCGCTTCCGACCCGCCAGCCTGCCGCACATGCGGATACGTTCGGCTGGCGAACTTCGACACGGTTACCTTCTCGCGCTCGCGGGCAGCCGACGGTAAAGCTATGAAGTCGATCGGTTCCTTCCGACGGGCTGACCGCCTCGTGTCGGTCACGATGGTCGCCCAAGGAGGCGCCGTCCTCGCTCGCCCGGGCCCGGCCGGTGCGGGCTCTTCGTTTGCTGTTACGTGGGAAGGTTCGTAGAAACATCCCCTGGAGGGGTGTTCGCGAAACTCGCTGAGCAGCCAGGCCTGCTTCGACCATCGGCCAGGGAATCAGAGACCGGTCATCCTCGACGACGGGTTTGTCTTCTCGCCCTGAGTCGATTGCTCCAAGCCCTTCCGCCCAGGCAACATCCTCGGCCGCGTACTGGCACGGGCGGCGTCAAGGGAATTGGAGTCCGGCTGAGAAGGCCGACGGCCCACATTGTTTGTGCTAGCGGGCGCTAGTTCACGTGCAGCGTGTACAAGCGACACTTCCGACAAGTATGAGTTGCTATAGTTGTCACTGATACACGTCAAGCGTGAACTGGAGACGACCATGGCAAACGATCGGGCTTTGAAGGTCCTCGACCGGTTCGCCAGCGAAGGGCGGACGGCGTTCAGCGCGGCTGAAGTTCGAGAGGCCCTTGGTACGTCGCCTCAGGCCACCTCTAACCTGCTCGCCCGTTGGGCCAGCATGGGCTTGGTGGATCGCCTGGCGGTCGGAAGGTACGCCGTCCGCCAGATCGGTTCTCTGGGGACGGCAGCGGTGTGGGACGACCTCGGCTCGGCCGTGGCCGCAGTTTTCGCCGGCCACCCCCACCGCATCGGATTCCTGACGGCCCTGGATCACCACGGGTTGCTGGTGCGGCCGGTCCGTGCCATCCAAGTCGCCAGCCCGTATCGGCCTCGGGAGAAGGCGCTGACCGGACGGCCCCTTCGCGTCATTCGTGAGAGAGAGGACACCGTCCTCGTCGGGACCGAACCTCTCGGACCGTCGCGCGTCGCAACGGTGCCAAGAGCACTCCTGGACGCGGCCTCGCGCCCGCTCCTGGTGGGAGGCGCGTCGCGAGTCGCCGAGGCGCTCGCGGCGGCAGACACCGTCGTGGGAATCCGCGATCTTGCCCGTGAGATCAACGCCGATGCCTCCTACCGCCGGATTGGGTCCATCGCGACCACGCTGTCGCTCCCCGTGGCCCAGGGGCTGGAACTGCCCGTGTGGCGCTCCCTGATTGAGTTGGATCGCAAGGCGCGCGGCGAGAAGGGCTGGGTCGACAAGACGTGGGGCGTCGCCTGGCCCTATCCCGCAACCGAGCTGGAGGCGGTCGTGGCAGCATGATCGCCAAGGGTGTCATCACGCAGCGAGCCAACGATGAGCGACTCCCCGCTCAGACCATCGAGCGCGACTACGTGCTGGCCCACGTTTGCGCCGATATCGGCGCCGTCGGCGACCCGCGTCTCGTTTTCAAGGGGGCACCTTGCTCCGCCTCTGCTACTTCGCCGACTACCGCTACTCCGCCGATCTCGACTTCTCGGCCATCGACGGTCTCTCGAGCGGCGATGCCGTCGCCCTCGTCGCGGTTGCGGTGGACTCCTGCCGCAAGCGCCTCGAAGTACCCCTCCTGGAGATCGTTGACGGTGAGGGTGGTACCCCGTGGGTGAACTACGTGGGGCCGCTCGGCGCCAAGCCCCGGAAGCTCAAGCTCGACATCTCTGATACCGAACTGGTCGAGTCGCACTGCAGGATCGCGTTGCAACCACGTTGGCCCGACCTTCCCGAGGGGACGGCGATCGACGGCTACACCCTCGACGAGGTAGCGGCGGAGAAGGTTCGATGCATTGCCGAGCGCTTGCAATGCCGCGACCTGTACGACATTCACGAACTGCTCGACGACGGCAACGTTGATCCCTTGGAAGCCTGGCACCTCTACCTGCGCAAGGCGGAGAACGACGAAGGGCGGAGACGGCAGCGAACTTCACCTCGGGAGTGGTCGGCAACGTTTGAGAGACGCATGGCTGGGTATCGCGATCGATGGGACGAGGAGCTCGGCGACTACCTACCGGGCGAGGTCCCGGCGTTCGCCGACATCGAGAGACGCAGCCGCCGATGCCTTGCGCCGCTTCTCGATGCCGCCCGCTTTCTCTCGGAGCAGCCCTAGCCGATCGCGCTGCTCGCAGGCGAACGCGCCGCCCGCGCCCAATCGTCAGCCGCGCCGTCGCTGTCGCTGTCCCGCCGATACCTTCGGCTGAAGCCTCACCCATGTCCTCCATCAGCTTGTCGGTCGCGCCGCGCCCGCGTCCTGTGGGCAACACGAGGACGTCGATATCCTCCGAGAAGCGCTCCACTATGCGATAGCCCTCTCCCGACCACGACTGCAGCGTGAGCTGTGCGCCGCTTCGATCCGATTGAGTCAGCGGCCCCGCTCGATGTCGACTTGCACCTCTCGTAAGAACCGCTCCGCGTCGAGCTTGCGCGAGAACGTTTCGGAGAGCTGGCGGCCGAGCGGGTCGCGGTAGCGAGCGCGGTATCGGCCGTTGCGTCGTTCGATGAACCCCATCTCTTCCTCCTCACGGCTCCCCGTGGGAGCGTGCGGGGAGCACGCGGGGAGCGAAACAGGGGGTTTTAGGGGTTTCGGACGGTCACTCGTGGTCTGTCACGGTCAAACCCAAAACGGCCCTTGACCTGCCACTTTAGCCACGAAATTGCTGGAGGCGGCGCCCAGAATCGAACTGGGGTAGAGGGCTTTGCAGGCCCTTGCCTAAACCACTCGGCCACGCCGCCAGCGCCCGATCACCCTACCGTGTCCTCGACTGGCCCTTCGTCGGCGCCGGCCCCTCGTCGCGCTCGGCGCCGGCCACGTCGCGGGTTACACAGCGCTACCCGCGGCGCTACGTCTTGGACGCGTGGGGTGGCACAGACCGGCCGGGGGGGCATCAGGGTCCTCTCGTCGGTCGGCGTCAGGTAACACGCCCTGGGTACTCGCCTCGCGGGGTGGCTCGGAATGGCGGTAATCTCGCTCCGCGGCGTAGGGAACCCGGTGTGAAACCGGGGCTGTCCCGCAACTGTGACCGGGGAGCGATTCCCAAGCTGGCCACTGCCCGAAGGGGGTGGGAAGGCCGGGAGGAGCGTTGATCCGGGAGCCAGGAGACCTACCCGCCTGAACCGCCGCAAGGCGGGGGAGGCACGCGTGGACGTGAAAGGGATCAAAGGCCCGTGATCAACTTGGTGTTGGGCGGAGCCCGATCGGGCAAGTCCGCGTTCGCTGAGCGCATCGCGGCTGCCTCTGCTGAGAAGGTCACATATTTCGCTACTGCGGTGGGCGATGAGGCCGACCCTGACTTCGCAGAGCGTATTGCTCGTCATCGTGATCGCCGGCCGGCGTCGTGGGAGACGGTCGAGGTCGCGTTCGGGGGGAACCTCGTCGGCGAGCTCCAAGGCTGCGACGGTGCAGCTCTGGTCGACTCGCTCGGGACCTGGCTCGCGGGCTTCCCGGACTTCGCCCTGGAGCACGGGTCGTTAACGACCACGCTGCTCGCACGACGCTCCGAAGGTCATCTGACCGTGCTCGTCTCCGACGAGGTTGGTCTCGGCGTCCACCCGTCGACCGAGGTTGGCAGGCAATTCCGCGACGCGCTCGGCGATCTCAACCAATCGGTCGCTGCGATCGCGGACGAGGTCTGGCTCGCGATTGCAGGCCGGGCGCTGCGTCTGCCTGCGGAGCCGTCGCTGTGACGACGACCGTCTCGCGTTCGGCTGCGAGGGGAGGAGCTGGGCAAGCCGTGGCTTTTCTCACGGTTTTCGGCCGGGGGGCGGTTCCGACTCCAGCCTCTCTTTCCTGGTTCCCGGTCGTCGGTGCAGCCATTGGCACGACCCTCGGGGTCGCATGGTGGGGCCTCGAGCAGGTCTTTCCCGCGGCCATCGCGGCGGTCGTCGTGGTGGCGGCCGACCTTGCGATCACAGGGATGCTCCACTTCGACGGCTTGTGTGACTCGGCCGACGGCCTGCTGCCGCACCTGTCGACGGAGCGCCGGCTCGAGGTGATGCGCGAACCTCAGGTCGGCGCGTTCGGCATCCTCGCGGCTGTCGTAGTTCTCGTGGCTCGAGTCGTAGCTCTCGGCACGATCGCCCCGATCTCATGGTGGAAGGCCGCCCTGTTGCTAGGAGCCATCTGGGCGGTCAGTCGCTCGGTCATGGTCATGGCGACGGCTCGCCTGCGGTATGTGCGGTCGGGCGGGATCGCAGCGGTCTTTCTCTCCGATGATGCGAAAATCGGGCCAGCCGCCAGCTGCGCACTCGGGGCGGTCGCCGTCGCCGGTGCAGCGCTCGTCGCCTGGTGGCCGGTCGCCGGCATCCCTGTTCTCACGGCTGCGCTGGCAGGTTCCGGTGCCGTGTTCCTGCTCGCCGAACGGCGCCTCGGGGGTTACACCGGGGACGTGCTCGGAGCCGCCGGGGTCGTAGGCGAGACGCTCGCTCTCCTCGTGGCGGCCGCGAGATGGTGATGGGTCGCAGCGCGCTCGCGGCATCGGTGGCGCTCGGAATAGATGCGCTCGTCGGCGACGAGCCCCTACGTCCGCACCCCGTGGCGATCTTCGGGCGGGCGATGACCCGCCTCGAGCGGCGGATCTGGGACGACCGCCGGTCGTCAGGGATCGGCTACACGCTGACCGGTGTTCTCACTGCCGGCGGGGGAGGGCTGCTGCTCGATCGCCTGCCTGGGGGAATGGTCGCGGGCGGGTACACGGCGGTCGCCGGCCGTGGGCTGTGGTCTGCCGCGGGTGCCGTCGGTCGGGCGCTCGACGCCCACGATCTTCCAGCAGCGAGGCGGCTTCTTCCCTCGCTCGTCGGGCGCGATCCGGCATCGCTCGGCGCCGGCGAGATCGCCCGCGCAGCGGTCGAGTCGGTCGCCGAGAACACGGTCGACGGGATCGTCGCACCCGCCCTCTGGGCGGCCGTCGGCGGTGCGGCCGGCGCCCTCGCTTACAGGGCTGTCAACACCCTCGACTCGATGGTCGGGTACCGGGATGAGCGATACGAGCAATTCGGCTGGGCGAGCGCTCGGCTCGACGATCTCGCCAACTTCGTTCCCGCTCGCCTCACTGTCGGTCTTGTCGCGGCGTTGCGTCCCCGTGCGGCGGGCGAGATCTGGCGGGCAGTGCGCGTAGAGGCCCCTGCCCACCCTTCCCCGAACGCAGGCGTCGTCGAAGCCGCCTTTGCCGCCGCGCTCGGCCTCCGCCTCGGGGGGACGAACTCCTACAGGGGCCAGATCGAGCACCGCGCGACTGCGGGAGCAAGAGGCGGGCGGCTCCCCGAGCCCTCGGACATCGTCCGAGCCGTCACGCTCTCTCGCCAGGTGGCGCTCAGTCTCGCAGGCTTGCTCGGCGTCGCTGGGGTATCAGAGTCGCGTCGCCGGAAGGTGTCCTCATGACCCCGAGGCTCGAGGTCCCCGCCCCGGGCGAGCACGGCGACGATGCCGCCAGAGTGGCGACGGCGCTCGGGCTCGACCCTCGCGAGGTGCTCGACCTCGCGACGTCGCTGAATCCTGTGGCACCCGATCTCCGCTTGCTCGTCGCCACCACTCTCGACTCGATGCGCCGCTACCCCGACGCGACCGGGGCCTCAGCGGCGATGGCAGCCGCGTTAGGTGCCGAGACGGGTCACGTGCTCCTCACCAACGGTGGTGCCGAGGCGATCGCCCTCGTCGCGGGCGAGCTCGAGCAGGGGGCCGTGGACGGGCCTGAGTTCTCGCTCTACCGGCGTCACCTCGCTCGAATCGAGCCGACGGCTGGCCGCTGGCGATCGAACCCGAACAACCCGACCGGTTGTCTCGCGGCACCTGAAGACACGGCCGCTGTGTGGGACGAGGCCTTCTATCCGCTGGCGACCGGCAGCTGGACACGAGGGGACGCGGCTTCCGGCTCAGTCGTCGTGGGATCCCTCACCAAGCTCTTGGCCTGCCCTGGCCTTCGCCTTGGCTACCTCATCACGACCGACGACACTCTCATGGAACGCCTCGCCCGCCGCCAACCACGATGGTCGGTCTCGTCCATCGCGTTGGCGGCGCTGCCCCGGTTGCTCGACCTGGTGGATCTGCCAGGTTGGCAGCGCTCGGTCGCCGTGTTGCGCGACGAGCTCGATGGTGTGCTGCGGACTAACGGCTACGAGCCAGACCCATCGGACGCGAACTTCGTTCTTGTTCGCGAGGCTCGAGGGCTGCGCGACCGCCTTGCCCGCCTCGGCGTCGTCGTTCGGGATTGCGCGAGCTTCGGCCTGCCGGGGGCCGTCCGGATCGCGGTGCCGTGCGAGGCCGGACTGGAGCGGCTGGCGGAGGCTCTCGGGCGGGCCGGTGGCGGGGACAGTGCGCGCTCCAAGTCACCATATGGCCCCAAGGCACGAGGCGTCACCGCCGGGGTCGGCCGTGGACCGGACCGGAGACCTGAGTTCCGCGGCACCCTCCTCGTCTGCGGCACGTCGAGCGACGCCGGCAAGAGCCAGATCGTCACTGGGCTCTGCCGCCTCCTCTCCCGCCGCGGAGTCAGGGTGGCGCCGTTCAAGGCGCAGAACATGTCTCTCAACTCCTACGCCACGCCCTCTGGTCACGAGATCGGTCGGGCACAGGGGATCCAGGCGCTCGCGGCGCGCATCGAGCCCGAGGTCGGGATGAACCCGATCCTCCTGAAGCCGACGAGCCACCGTTCGAGCCAAGTAGTGGTGATGGGGGAGCCACTCGGCGACCTCGACTCCCGCACGTACCTGACCACGAGGCGGGCGGCGCTGCTCCCGACAGTCCTCGCCGCCTTCAACGATCTCCGCGAGCGCTTCGACGTCGTGATCTGCGAGGGAGCTGGGAGCCCGGCAGAGGTGAATCTGCTCGAGGGCGATCTCGTCAATCTCGGCTTTGCCGACGCGGCTGGGGTGCCAGCGCTGCTCGTCGGGGACATCGAACGCGGTGGGGTGTTCGCCAGCATCGCCGGCACGTTCGCGGTCCTGCCGGAGCATCTCGCCCGCCACCTGCGGGCCTTTGCTATCAACAAGTTCCGGGGCGACGCCAACCTGCTGACGCCTGGCATCGAGACCATCGAGAGACTGATCGGGCGCCCGTGTGCCGGGGTGCTCCCATGGCTCGAGGACCTCCATCTCGACGCCGAGGACTCGCTCGGTCTTGCGGGCCTGCTCGCATCGAGTGCCATGCCCTCGCCCGACAAGCTCGACGTCGCGGTGATAGCGCTGCCCCACCTCGCCAACTTCACCGACCTCGATGCCCTCTCCATCGAGCCAGGCCTCTCGATCCGCCTCGTCGACCACCCGAGCACCCTCGGCAACCCTGATCTCCTGATCCTCCCGGGCTCGAAGTCCACCGTCGCCGATCTCGCCTGGATGCGAGAGCGCGGGCTTGCCGAGGCGATCACCCGTGCGGCCGGCGACCCGGTCGGGCCGACGATCCTCGGCGTGTGCGCCGGCTACCAGATGCTCGGCCACGCGATCGAGGACGAGTACGAGTCTGGCGCCGGCCGGGTGACGGCCCTCGGATTGCTCCCGATAGTCACCGCATTCTCCCCCTCGAAACTCACCCGCCCCCGCACCGGCTCCTCCCTCACCTCCCGCGTCTCCGGCTACGAGATCCATCAGGGCGAGCCGGTCTGGCTGCCCGGATCGGACGCAACTTCTCTCGTCCAGCTGGACGACGGTGTCGGAACCGGGCCCGAGGGGTGCGTGTCGGCTGACGGCCGGGTCGCGGGCACGAGCCTGCACGGGCTGTTCGAGTCGGACGATTTCCGGGCCGCATGGCTCGACAGAGTCGCTCGCCGGCGCTCGAAGAGCTTCGTGGCGAGCGGCGTCAGCTTGAGTGATCGCCGCGAATCCCAGATCGACCGCCTCGCCGATGCCGTCGAGGAATTCCTCGACCTCGATCTTCTCGCTGCACTCATCTCCTCAACCGTGGAGACTCCTGCGTGATACTCGTCCTCACCCACGCCGACACCGAGATACTCGGGCTCCGGGTCGTCGCCGAATCGCTCCCGGACGGCTTCCCTCAGGTTCGGGCGGCTAACCCTGCTGCACTCGGATCGAGGGTCCCCGACCTTGACCGAGTCGACGCGGTAATCGTGAGGCTCCTCGGCGGGCGCCGTTCGTGGGAGGGTTTCGACGAGCTTGTCCGCCAGTGCGAGGTGAGGGGGATCCCCTTGCTCGCGTTCGGAGGCGAGGCGGTGCCCGACGGCGAGTGCATGGCGGCCTCGACGGTTCACGGTGGCATCGTCACCCAGGCATTCGAATACCTGGTCCAGGGCGGGACGGGGAATTTGGAGCAGCTGTTGCGCTTCGTGGCTGACACGGTGCTGCGTCAGGGGTTCGGTTTTGAAGCGCCTGAAGCCGTCCCGTCTCTCGGGGTGTGGGGTGCGCGCGCGGTCGACCCGGGTCGGCCGACGGTCGGGATCGTGTTCTACCGAGCGCACGTGCTCACAGGGAACACGTTGTTCGTGACGCAGCTCTGCGAGGCGATCGAGGCGGGCGGTGCCAATGCGGTGCCTGTCTACTGCTACTCGCTGCGCGAGGGCGGCGAGGGCGACGAGTCCGCCGTAGCCTCGTTACTCGGCTCGTTCGGGGTCGACGCTGTTGTGACAACGGTGCTCGCTGCCGGGAGCTTCGCTCCGGGCGACGAGATCGCGGCAGGCATCGCGGCTGAGGGCTGGGGTGAGAAGGTTCTGGGCTCGCTCGGGGTGCCGATCCTGCAGGCAATCGCATCCACCGGGTCGTCAGCGACGTGGCAGTCGTCGACTGGTGGGCTCGGCCCACTCGATGTGGCGTGGGGCATCGCCCTGCCGGAGCTCGACGGACGCATCATCGCTGTGCCCTTCTCCTTCAAGGAGATCGTCGACGACGGAGACGATCTCGGCGCTCCGGTCTCGGCCTACCGGACGTTGCCCGACCGTGTCGGCCGCGTAGCGGGACTGGCCGTGCGCCTCGCCTCGTTGCGCCGACGGCCAGCCGGCGAGCGACGGATCGCGATCGTCCTGTCTGCCTACCCGACGAAGCGTTCCCGCCTCGGCAACGCCGTCGGGCTGGACACGCCCGCATCGGTCATCGACTTGCTCGGCGTCTTACGGGAGGCTGGCTACAGGATCGACCGCATACCCGAGAGCGGGGACGCCCTCATGGCCGAGCTGGCCGACGGGCTCGCCTACGACTCGGCGACGTTGACGGCTGCGCAGGTGTCGGCTGCTGCCGGGTCGCTCACGACGAGCGAGTACGAGGCATGGTTCGCGTCGGCGCCTGGGGCAGTGCGTGAGCAGATGGCCGAGCACTGGGGTGATGCTCCCGGCCGGGTGCACCTCGCCCCCGACGGTGATGCCTTCGTGTTCTCTGGCATAGACCTCGGTGGCGTGCTCATCGCGATCCAGCCGCCGCGTGGCTTTGGTGAGAACCCGATCGCGGTCTACCACTCGCCCGTGTTGCCCCCGACCCATCACTACCTCGCGTTCTACCGGTGGCTCGACTCGGGCTACGGGGCGGACGCAATCGTCCACCTCGGCAAGCACGGGACGCTTGAGTGGTTGCCCGGCAAGGGGGCCGGCCTGTCGGCGAGCTGCTACCCAGACCTGGCTCTTGGCGACGTGCCCTTCGTCTATCCGTTCGTCGTGAACGACCCGGGCGAGGGAGCCCAGGCCAAGCGCCGCTCGCATGCCGTCATCGTGGATCACCTCGTGCCGCCGCTGACGCGGGCGGACTCCTACGACGACATAGCCCGGCTCGAGACACTGCTCGATGAGCACGCCCGCATCGCCTCGCTCGATCCGGGAAAGCTGCCCGCCATTCGCCGCCAGGTTTGGGAGCTGCTCGTCGACGCGGAGATCCACCGGGATCTCGGGCTCGAGGGCCGTTACGGCGGCGACGGTGTCGAGGTGGGCGAGGACGAGGGTTTCGACGAGCTAGTCCTCGAGGTCGACGGCTACCTCTGCGAGCTGAAGGACGCCCAGATCCGGGGCGGCCTGCATGTTCTCGGCCGCCCGCCGGAAAGCGAGACGCTCGTCGACTTCGTCCTCGCGCTCACCCGCCTGCGTCAGGGTTGGGTGCCCTCCTTGCGCGCGGCAGTGGCGGCGTCAGAGTTCGGGATCTTCGACGTTGCGGCTGCCTCCCGGACGGAGCTCGACCGCATCGAGGCGCTCTGCCGGGAGATCGTGGAGGATCTTGCAAGCCGCGGGTGGCAGGGCTCAGGTTGGGACGGACTCGGGGCCGACGCGGCAACGGCGCTCGGCTGGGTCTGCGACTGGCTCGTGCCGGCGCTCCGGCAGACGACCGACGAGACCAGTGGCGTGCTCGCGGCTCTGGACGGCAGGCACGTGCCACCTGGGCCCTCCGGGGCACCGAGCCGCGGGATGGCACACGTCCTCCCGACGGGGCGCAACTTCTACTCGCTCGACCCGAAGGCCGTGCCCTCACGGCTCTCGATGGACGTCGGCGAGGCGCTTGCGTCCCGGCTCGTCGAGCGCCATCTGGCCGAGGAGGGCGAGTACCCGCGCTCGGTCGCAATCGTGGTGTGGGGAACAGCAGTGATGCGAACCGGCGGCGACGACATCGCCGAGGCCCTCGCGTTGCTCGGCGTCCGGCCCCGGTGGTCCGAGGAGTCGGGACGGGTCGAGGGGTTGGAAGTGGTCCCGCTCGCCGAGCTCGGGCGGCCGAGAGTCGATGTGACGCTCCGGATCTCGGGGCTCTTCCGTGACGCCTTCCCGCATGTCGTTGCGCTCGTCGACGAGGCGGTCTGTCTCGTCGCGTCGCTTGCTGAAGAGGCCGCCGCCAACCCGCTCGTGGCCACCACGAAAGGGGAGGCCCGGATCTTCGGGCCGGCACCTGGCTCGTACGGTTCGGGCATCTTGCCGGTTATAGAGAGCCGCAACTGGCAGACCGACGACGACCTCGCGGCCGTGTACCTCGCTTGGTCGGGCTGGTCCTACGGGCGCTCGGGGATGGGCGTCCCGGCGGGGGAGTCGCTCGCCCGGCGGCTCGCTGGCACGGAGATCGCCGTGAAGAACCAGGACAACCGGGAGCACGACATCTTCGACTCCGACGACTACCTCCAGGACCACGGCGGGATGATCGCCGCGATCCGCTCGCTCCGGGGAGGGGTTTCACCGAAGGCCGTCTTCGGCGACTCTTCCGATCCGGCACGAGCTCGCGTCCGCTCGCTCGCAGAGGAGGCCGCTCGTGTCGTGCGCAGCCGCGTTCTCAACCCGAAGTGGATCGGCGCCATGCAGCGCCACGGCTACAAGGGCGCCTTCGAGCTGGCCGCCACCGTCGACTACCTGTTCGGCTACGACGCCACGGCGCACGTCGTCGAGGACTGGATGTACGAGCGTGTGACTGCCGCCTACGTCGGGGATCCTGCCATCCGGAAGTTCTTCGAGGAGTCGAATCCCTGGGCACTGAAGGCGATCGCCGAGCGGCTGCTCGAGGCATCCGAGCGCGGGATGTGGGATGCATCGGCCGAATCGCTCAATACTCTTCGTCAGGCGATCCTCGAGGGCGAGGGCTGGGAGGAGGACCGATGAGCGACGAGACGACACCTCTTGGGTTCCCTTTCGCGGCCGTCGTCGGCATGGACGAGGTCAAGTTGGCGCTGTTGCTCGGGGCCGTCGAGCCACGGCTCGGCGGAGTGTTGTTGCGGGGCCAGAAGGGAAGTGCCAAGACGACACTCGCCCGTGGGCTCGCCGAGCTCCTGCCCGGAGGCCCTCCCTTTGTCGAGTTGCCGCTCGGGGCGACGGAGGACCGCGTCGTCGGCACGCTCGACCTCGGCTCGGCGCTGCGAGACGGGGAGAGGCGTTTTCACCCCGGCCTCCTGCAGACCGTCGACGGCGGGGTGCTCTACGTCGACGAGGTCAACCTCCTGGCGGATCACTTGGTCGACGTGCTCCTCGACGTGGCGGTGTCGGGCGTCAACCGGGTCGAGAGGGAGGGGGTGTCGTGGGTGCACCGGTCGCGCTTCTTGCTGATCGGGTCCATGAACCCCGAGGAGGGGGAGCTTCGGCCCCAGCTGCTCGACCGCTTCGGTCTCTCTGTCGACGTGCTGTCCGCCGACGATCCGTCGATCCGCGCGCACGCGGTCCGGCGCCGGCTGGCGTTTGACGCCGATCCGGTGGGATTCAGCGCCGAATGGGCGGGCGAGACCGAGGCGCTCCGCCAGCGGCTGTCGACATGCCGCACCGCTTCCCTTCCTGACGAGGTGGTCGAAGCGGCCGCGCGACTGGCGTCCAGCCTGGGGGCCGATGGGCTGCGGGCAGACCTGTCGTTGTGTCGTGCGGCGGCGGCTTTGGCGGGGCTCGAGGGCCGTGAGGTGGCCACGGTGGAGGACATCCGCCGAGTGGCTGCGTTCGCACTCGGTCACCGTCGCCGCCGCGGGCCTTTCGATGAGCCGGGGGTGTCGCCGCACGAGATCGAGGACGCGCTCGGCAGCTCGGACGAGGAGCACGCTGCCGGGGGTGAGCCGCCGTCGCCTGCCGGGGGCGAGCGGCAGTCGCCCGCCGGGGGCGAGCGGCGGGGGAGCGCTGACTCGCCCGAGGCGGAACGGCCTGAAGTCGGGCCCTTAGCGGACGTGCTCTCGTTGCCCGGGTCCGTCGACCGCAGGCGACCCTCGCCGAGCGACATGTCAAGATCGACAGGTCGTTCGAGAGGAACACACACGGAGGAGGCGAGGAGCGGCCGGGTAATCGGGAGCCGGCCGGTCGGGTCTGGCTCCGCGCGCATCGCCGTCGGCGCCACCGTGCTGGCAGCGGCCGAACGCCGCGGTGGCACCCGCCCTCATGCAGGCGCCGATCTGGTCGAGGAGCGGGACCTGCGTGAGGTGGTTGCGGCCGAACGCCGCTCGCACCTGATCGTCCTGTGCGTCGACGCTTCGGGCTCGATGGGAGCCGACGACCGGGTCGCGGCGGCGCGCAGTGCCGTGCTGCGGCTGCTGACGGATGCGTATCAGAGGCGTGATCGGGTGGCGGTGGTGAGTTTCTCCGGCGATGGCGCGGTCGTGCTGCTCCGACCGACTGGCAGCGTCGAGGTGGCGCGCCAACGGCTCGAAGGCGTGCCGACTGGTGGGCGCACCCCGCTCGCCGAGGGCATCATGACTGCTCTCGACGTCTGCACCTCGCCTGGGTCGAAAGGGCTTGCCCCGGTGCTCGTGGTCGTCTCTGACGGCCGCGCGACCGAAGCTCCGAGCGGAGCCGGAGGAGATCCCTTTGCCGCGGCCCTCGAAGCGGGCAGGCGGGTCGCCGCGGCAGGTGTCCCGGCACTCGTGGTCGACGTCGAGTCCGGTCAGATGGCACTCGGACTCGGCGCGGAGCTCGCCTTGTCGATGAACGCCCGGCACATCCCGATCGGGCGGCCGGATCCCGAGGGCATCGACCATGCCGTGAGGTCGATGCTCGATTGAGTCGCCCTCGGAAAGACGGCCTTTCCATGGCAAGGCCCCACGTGGGAGGCTCACGGTGTGCGCGCGCCCGGCGCGCCTGGGAAGGACACCGCCATGCGCCGTCTGCATCGGGCTCCGATAACCTTGACCGATTGCCCAACTCCAAGGAGTCGCCGGTCGAGAGGGAGCATTCTTTCGTCTGCAGTCGTGATCGCTGCATTGGTCGCCGGACCCGCAGCAGTTGTGCTGGCGACACCGTCAACCAGCCTTGCTAGTTCGACGACTGTAACCAACTACACGCTTTTCACGCCGTTTGCCGCGGTGAAGCTCGCCAACGGCCAGACGTGGAACTTGGACTTGAGCTTCGGGTACGAAGAGTACGGCTCGATATCGACCGGGGGCCTGCTCGAGGTCACCCTCGAGCGCGGACCTCTCTCCAGCGAGGAGAGCCACAGCTGGGCGGTCCCGATCGGTTCCGGCTCTCCTCTGACGTTCAGCACCGCGACGAAGAAGGGAACGCTCGACACCGGGAGTCTCGCGAGCCCAATTGCCAAAGTCGACGTCTCCATCTCCGGCTCGACCTCGAAGAAGGACGTATGTGCCTCGGGCAAGGAGACGACCTACACCGTTACCTCGAAAGGAAGCGTCGAGCTCGTCACCGGGTTGGCGAAGGCGGGCACCGTCAACAAGACGCTCACTTTCGGCAAGGGTGGCTACGTCGTGGACAACGACTGTACGCAGAAGCCCTCGAATCCGTGTGGGCCCTCGATCAGTTGGGAAGACGACGACTCTCTCTCCGGCCTCGTCTATGGCGCGAACATCCTGTCGCACAACTACATCTTCGTCTCGAAGCTCACCAACCTCTCGTCTCCGGCCGGATCGAGCCGGATCGATGGCGCCGACATCGTGAGCTCGGCCCCTAGCTACAACTCGAGCAAGCACACGTTGTCCGTCTCGGCGACCGGCAGCCTCATCACTGGGTCGGGCACAGTCAGCGGTGGGAAGTACAAGTCGGGCTCGGAAGCCTGCACGTCCGGGGGCAAGGCGTCTCACGAGACCGAGATCCAGACATCCGACGCCAAGTTCGCGAGCCCGGCCGGCAAGACCTTCACTGCTCACACCGTGCTCACGGGGAACATCGTGGGAGCGGCCTCGTCAAAACAGGGAGCGTTCGACATCACGACCTGAGCCGGCGCTCGCCGGCCAGGTCACGCGCCAGTGGCGTGGAACCCTCCGTCGACGTGGATCATCTCGCCGGTGGTCTTCGGGAACCAGTCGGACAGCAGCGCCACGACTGCCTTCGACACGGCTTCTGAGTTGTTGATGTCCCAGCCGAGAGGTGCACGGTCGTCCCAGACCTCCTCGAACTTCGAGAAGCCAGGAATCGACTTCGCCGCCAACGTCCTCACAGGTCCCGCCGCGACGAGGTTCACGCGGATCCCACGAGGGCCGAGGTCGCGGGCGAGGTAACGGGTGAGCGACTCGAGGGCGGCCTTGGCGACCCCCATCCAGTCGTAACCGGGCCAGGCCACTGTCGCGTCGAAGTCCAGAGTCACTATCGAGCCTCCGCCGGGCGAGCGCTCGAGCAGCGGAGCGAACGCGCCTGCGAGCAGCTTGAGCGAGTATGTCGAGATCTGCAGCGCCGTTGCCACGTCAGGCCAGTCGGCTTGGAGGATGTCACCGCCGAGGCAGGGCTCCGGAGCGAAGCCGATCGAATGGACCACGCCGTCGAGGCGTCCCCAGGTGGACTCGATGTGAGCGGCCACCAGGCCTGCGTGTACGGAGGAGGTGGCGTCCAGCTCGAGCACCTCGGGCTCGGCGGGCAGACGGCGGGCAATGCGGCGGGTCAGAGAGATTCCGCGGCCGGCGCCCGTGAGGACTACCTCAGCGCCTTCTTCCTGCGCCAGCTTCGCGATGCCGAAAGCGAGAGAGGCGTCGGTGAGTACGCCGGTCACGAGGAGTTTCTTCCCGTCGAGGATTCCCATGCTTTGGAGGCTATCGGGACCGCGCTCGCGCACACGGGCTCTCAGGCAAGACCCCGGTCGACGACGAGCTGGCGGTAGAGCTGGGCAGTCTCGGGGTGCACGCCGTCGATCGGATCGCCGCGCCAGTCGAGGACGTGAGCCAGCGACCGGAGCGCTGACTCGACGCCACCACGGTTGCCGGAAGCGTGATTGACGACCATGAGCATGCGGTAAAGACGCTCGTCCCAGGGCGAGGCCATGAGCGCCCTGCGGAGTGCCCATTCGGCGTGGGTGGCGTTGCCGTCGTCGAGGCTGCGCGATGCCAAGCGGCATGCGATGTCGATGATGCGGCCCTCAATGGTCGCGACGAATCCTTCGAGCAATGCCCAACCGCACTCGGTCAGGCCTTCGAACGGCTTCCCCCGGATCATTGCGAGCGCCTCGTTCCACTGCGCCTCGCTCGTCCCGGATGCTGTGAGGCGCTCGAATTCTGCCCAGTCCGTACTCACGTCAGGGCTCAGTACGTGGCGACCCGAGACCCGCCTGACCCGCGGCCGCCCAAAAGGGGCCTCCCCGAGCGCCTGGCGCGCTTCCGAGAGGCGGTTTGCGAGTGTCTGGGGCGGAACTCGGCGATCCGGCCAAACCGCGGTCGCAATCGACTCCCCGGCGCAGCCATCGGGATGAAGAGCCAGGTATACAACGAGCTCGGTAACTCGCGGCCGGCGATCGAGCGACGTCGTGGCGCCTACGACGTCAACCGGACCGAGCAGCCTCACGACTACCGCCGGCGGGTCTCGGTCAAGCTCCCGCCGGTCACCCGGAGGCTCGACGAACGACTCTTCGACGTCATTGTCCTCCCATGAGGCTTCGTCGGCAGCGGAGTCTTCCAGGCCGGGCTCTGAGGCGGCTTCGCCGTCACGGCGCAAGCGCGAAGGCGACCTCATGGAGTGAGCCGATCCTTGTTCGTCCTCGAGTGCAGGTGGGGGAGTGAGGATCACGTCCGGTCTGTTGCGGCGGCGCAACGTGAGCTCGGTGGTCTGGCGGTGCGCTGCAAGGCGCCATACGCACCGGACGGAGAAGAGAGAGGGATCGCAACAGACCAAGCCTGTTCCCGGCAAGGCGTGAACCAGCTCCACGAGAGAGCGCAGCGGGTTCAGGTTGCCCGGTGAGCGCTTGCCGATAGGCGGAGCCACAACGAGACAACGAGCCGAGCGAGATGCGTCGTCGGTGGGCTCGGCTGACAGCAGGTAGTGCGTAGCGGCATCGATGTCCGGCAGGCAACGGACGCGCTCGAGACCCAGTATCTCCTCGCCGAAGCCCACGACTATCAGTTCGTCGAGGTCACACCAGCGGCGGGTCGCGAGCTCCACCACGACGTCGGACAGCGTGGCGCCAACAGCGACGGGGGGTCCGTCGAGGGCAACCGACCCGCAGCCTACGATGTCGAGCAGGCAGCGGGACTGCTCGACGTTCCATGCTGTCGCGAGACCGGCCCGCCTGCTGGCGGCAACGATCGTGGGTGTACTCGGCAGGTCCGCCAGCGTCCCGGTGAGCCGCTCGATGGCCCAGATCGACGGTGACTTGGTGAGAAAGGGCACCGCAGCAGATCTCACCGGGCCGGGGAAGGCCACCTCCACCCGCTCGGGCTGGAGCACGAGAGCCGCGGCGGGGAGTCGCGTCGGATCGCTCCGCGACAGCAGCCCCAGCACCGCCCTCGACCACTCGGGATCCTCGAGGTGAACCGCCGGCATGACAAAGCGGGGTCTCTTGGCGTCGCCAGCCACGTCTGCGGGTCCCGGCCCGGGCGTCGATGCTGGCCGCTCTCGGGCAGGCAGGTCATCTGCCGAATCCGGCGACGTCACGTCGTTCCAGCGCCTGCGGGCACCGAGCAGGGCAGCGGTGGCGAGCATGCTGGCTTCGCGAGATCTCGGTGGCGTCGCGACAGTTGTGGGCTCGATCTCGTCGGGCATCTCGACTCTTCTTCGGTGGAAGTTCGCAAGGGCTGTCAGCCGGTCGAACCGTCGCCGGGACGGTCCGCCACCGTCCGATACCACCCCGCCGAGAGTCGCCGTGCACATTGTGTCACGCTCGGCGCCGTCGGTCGAGGGGCGGCGGCTCGCTTGCCACACGAGCATGTCCACGAGACTCACTAGCCATCCCAACCACGCGACACACTTCAGGCAGCCGAGAAGGTGAGCGTCGTCAACCGACTGCTCAGGCGTCCGTAGAGCCTCGGCGGCCAGCATCAGCGAGGACCGCGGCGGGAAGACGGACGCGAGGCAAGCGCCGGCTGCAAGGCAGAGCAACGCCGTCAGAGCGACCCGCCGTCCGACCGGGGAGCGTCCGAGATGGAGGCGAGTACCGGCCACGGTCAGCTGGCGACGGCTTTCGCCGAGGCGTGGGCGCTGATACTGACCGACGGGATCCCTACCAGCGCGAGAAGTGGAGTGGAGACCGAGAACGGTGTGACGGTTGCGGTGACGACGTCGCCGGCGGCTCGGGCAACACCCCGATGCCCATCGGCGGCCATTACATATTCGGCCGCCTGCGCCGGTTCTGGTCCAACGTCGACGATGCCGCCGAGATGAAGAGTGGACGGCGAGAGCTGCGCAGCGCCAGTGCGGGCGGCCTGCTCGGCCTCGGCCATCGCCGACTCCCGGTCCGCCAACACCTGACCGCCCTCTGCCACGAGGCCGAGCAGCGCGACGAGCGCGGCGCAGAGGAGCACTGTGAAGGCAGCGATCGATCCCTCGTCGCGCCGGCTGTACCGCCCTTCTCCGGTCATGGCTGGATCGCACGATAGGGCTCGAGCACGGCGCTCTCCTTCGCTGATAGTTGGACGGAGGCTGGCAAGGCGAGCATTGCGAGACTCGGCAACTTCGCAGAACATGCGACGTTGACGGTGATCTCGCCTCCGGGACGGAAAGCACTCGTATCGGTAGAGACCCCGAAGTGCGAGCACGCCAAACCGTTCCCGATCGCGTTGGCAACCCCCGTGACAGTGGCGGCGTACGTGGCGGCTTCCGGGGTAGGGCCGTCGACCGCAGCCTCGACAGCTGACCGAGCCGCGTCGTCCACCTGCTGGCGGTCGAGAAGGAGCTGCGACCCGACGACGAAGACGCCAACGAACGCGAGACACAGCGGCGTTACGAGGACGAGCTCCGCAGCTGCAGATCCGCGATCGGACCCGCCTCGAGGACTACCGTGCCTCGGCATCCCGCTCATCCGCCCGGCCTGAACAACTGCGCCGGTCCGTCGCTCGCGGCGTGCACTGTCAGGTGGAGGCCCGGCAGGAAGGAGGGCACCGTCGCTGTGAGGCCTACGACCATCTGCGAGCCAGCGCCTTCGGAGACTGACACTTGAGGCCGCACCAGAAGCCCTCCTGCGATCGCCGACACGTCCTGCGCAACGAGACGGCTGGCTGCGGACTCACCTCCCTGGCTCGCTCGGGCCACCGCCCCGCCTTCAGCGACCGCAAGCGCCGCCGCGTGACTCGCGAGCCCGAAGACCGCGAACTGCATTGCCACGAGCAGAAGGACCATGAGGGCCGGCATGACGAGAACGGTCTCGGGAACCGTCGAGCCATCGTCGTCTCCACACGAGTGCTCCGAGGTCGCTCGGCCGGAGCGACTGTGCCATCGGTCACCTCGGCGCCAGCGACCGGAAGGCCGCTGGGCACCGAAGCAGTCGGCAGAGCCGGTCCCGGTCTGCGACGCAAGCTCAGTTGTTCGCACCGGAGATCGTCTTTGCGATCTTCGTTGCGTCGCCCGTGACGGCGTTCGCGATGAGAGCGCCCACCGCGATCGCCAGTGCGACGAAGACACCGACGATGACGATCTTCTCTGCGACATCTCCCCGTTCTGGGTCGAGCTTGGACGCGGCGATACGTGCGTTCAACATGTCGATGACGAACAGAACAAGCTGGAGTTCCAACATTCGGATGCTCTCGTTTCCCTCAAGGGTTGGACGGTCGGCGCCAGAGAGGCGCGAGGGGCGGCCATTAGAAGCCGCGATCGAGCTCAGAACACGTGCGCGAGCCGCACGCCAGCTGGGTACATGAGGAAGATCATGAAAGCGAGCATCAAGATGATGGAGGGAAGGAACAATCGCTCCGTGGTGGCATTTGCCTGCGCCTGCGCGTCGGCCATCTGGCGTTGGCGGAGAGAGGTCGCCTTCGCGACCAGCGTTGTGCGCACTCTGGCCCCTTCTGCACCCGCGAGGCTGAGTGTGCAGGCAAGCTCGTCGAGCTGAGGTACCCCGATCACGCGTCCCAACCGGGCGAGCGCGTTCCACGGTGTTGTCGCCGCGAGCTGCGCTTGATCAAGGGCGCCGCGCAGCCTGACGAACGACCTGTCGTCGGAGATCTCCGAGCTTGCTTGCAGGGCGCCCTCGACTCCCATCCCGCCCGCCTGGGCGAGCGCTATCAGCTCGAGCCAGCAACCGAGGGCTCGCAGGAAACACTGGCGTTCGGCTGCCGCTTGTCGCTTGAGCTCGACCCCCGGGAGGAACATCCCGAATACCGCACCCAGCACCGAGGCTGTGACAACCGCGTACGGCGGCAGCGACACGATTGTGGCGCTGATCGCAGTGCAAGCGAGCGCTCCGCCCGCCCCGAGGCAGATGCTGCTCATCCCGATTGCGGCGAGCTGATCGTTCTCGTCCCGCTCGAGGACGGCCAAGTCCTCGGGTTGCGTCAGGGGCCGGCCGAAGCGGGCGGACAACCGGCTGAGCTCTGTGCCGATCCCTGTCGACACTGGGCGCTTTGAAGTGACCAAGGGGGCGGCCTGGTCGGACGATCCCGCTTGGTTCGAGGCGTCGAAACGTGCCACCACGTCAACCAGCAGCGGACGCCGCGCACGAGCCCCCGCGATCATGCACACGAGACCGCATCCGAAGACCCCACCGAGAAGGGCGAACGAGGTCACCTCGTCGTCTCCGCGTCCGAGAGCAACAGGCGGGCGAATGGGTGCGGCCGCACCATCACGGACATGAGCCACAGGCCGAGGGCGAAAACGAGCCCGACCACTCCGAGCATCAGCTGACCGGGTGGTGACTCGTAGGGCGCCAGGTAGGCACGAGCGAAGACGCACATCAAGCCAAAGAGCCCGAGCGAGAATCCTGTAATCATGCGAACTGCCGTTTGCGACGACGCTCGAGAGGCTTCGATCCCGAGTCGCATCGCCACCTCTTCCCTGATGGCCTGTGCCAAAGCGGACAGCAAGTCGCCCAGTCGCTGGGCACGCTCACGACTTGCCATGACGAGAGACGCGACGACCATGTCGGCAGCCGGATCGGCGATGTCGTCGGCAAGCTCGCGCAGCGCGTCTTCGATCGGTACTCCAGCCGTCAGCTTGCCCGCAAGAGCGCGGATCTCGTATGCGACGGGAGCGGGGGCGGTACCTGCGGTCGCTACGAGCGCCTGGGTCAAGCCTGATGCGCCGGCGAGCGTGTCCCTCAGCATCTCGGTCCACGAAGCGATTGCTTCGAGTTTGTCTATCTGCTGCCTGCTGGTTCCCCCGCTCAGACCCTTGAGGCCAAGGGTCGCAGCTGCGCCGAGGAAGACCGCCATCGGCCAACGTGTGATCACAAGCGCGATCACACCGACGACAGCGGCGGTCGCCGCGTCGCGTCCGCCTACCAGTGACGGTCGGCCGCCGAGGCCCGCCTCGCCACGCTTCGGCAGAACTCGGCGGGTTGACGGCTCGATTTGTCGCCCCACGGCACGGCGCGCACCGCGGATCATCATGTACAGACCGAAGCCGCCGGCACCGCCTAGAGCCGCATCCAGGAGCGTCATCGCCACGCGTCACCTCCACGAGCGCCGGTCGAGTAACCGCTCGCCGAGAGCACCTTGGCGGAGCGGTCGCTCAGCGGGGCACCGGGGACGGCCACACCGTGAGGGCCTGGTCGCCAGATCTCGTTGGAGATCACGAGTGGACCCTCCGCGTCGACGACCTCACGCACTGAGGTGACCCGACGCGTCCCTCCGAGGCCGGCTACCCGAGTCGAGTCGACGTGCACGACGTAGTGGACCGCCCCAGCTATGAGGAGGTTCGTGGCTTCGAGCGGCAACCGTTCTGGTGCTTGCACCGCGTAGGACGCGATCCGGCGGAAGACGCCAGCCGACGAGTCAGCGTGGATCGTGCCCATGGAGCCCGCGCGCCCCTGGCTCATGGCGTTGAGCATCGGGATGATCTCGTCACCGAGGACCTCGCCCACGATCACACGCGATGCGTTCATCCGCAGCGACCGCCGCACGAGCTGAGCCATGCCGATC
>JBKQLZ010000267.1:0-13769 GCA_052146895.1 Acidimicrobiales bacterium | reverse complement strand
GTCTCGTTCGCTGCAACCCCTGGGACGTTGCCTTTGCTGCGTTTCGGGCTGACTTACGCCTTCCGCGCGCGAGCGGTCGATCTCGCCGGCAACAGCATCGGTTTTGACCCGACGGCGACAGCAGTGTCGTTCACCTACGCCACCCCGCAGCTGCGCTATGGCCGCGTCGAGCCCCTCCAGAGCCCGCTCCTCGTCGCGCACGACCCGCGGGGCGAGCTCGTCTCCGGCCAGCTCCAGGTCATCTCTCCCGGCGAGCACCTCGAGCGGCCCGTCATCCGGAGCGAGATGTACGACACGCCCGACGCGGATGTGAGCCCGACCTCAAGGCACGTGGTCCCGCCGTCGCAGTCTGAGCTGATGTCCGAGACACAGGGGCAGCTCGACACCTCTAGCCACGCTCCCGACCCGACGCTGTACCCGACGATCGCGGCCCTTGCCGGCGTCACCTACTCCGACGCGGCCGTCATCTCGAGCCTCGGCGGGGCGACGGACCCGGGGAGCGCCAGCGCTCCGTACTACCCCGTGGACAACCTCGCGGTGCCGTACCTACCCGATGCGTACGTGGCTGGGGCGTGCCTCCAGAACGTCCCGGGGTCGCCGGCGCCATTGCTCATCCCGTTCGGCGGGCCGAGCTACAGCTGGCCGGCCACGCTCGCGTTTCGCATGGAGGTGCAAGCAGGTCCAGGAGCGCCGATCCTGCCCAATGCAGGCAACAACTACACGCTCACGATCTTCGCCCCGAAGGCGACCGTGCAGGTGATGCGTCTCTCGTCGTACCTCGACGCCTCCAGCCTCGAATCGATGGCCCTGTGGGAGTGGCTCGAGGAGACGGGCTTCGACACTCCGGCGAACAAGTCGATCCTCCTGTCGGGCGAGGCCTACATGATCACCCCCTATCGCGAGGTGACGATCGTGCACGCGGTGCGCCAGCCGCTGACGGTCCCCCAGTTCACGGCGCCGTACATCACCCGCGACCTCGGCAAGACGTTCGCCTTGCTCGGCGACACGATCGAGGTCGACTACATGTCGAGCCAGAAACTCGACATCTTCTCCGTCTGGTCCGAGCCCTTCGACGACGGCATCAACCCGATCGGATCGGTCGAGCTTCCGTTCAACTGCGCAGTGGGCGAGGTGACGCTCGACCTCACGAATGACACGGCGACCTCGGTGACGATCCCCTCCGCCGGCCCTCCAGCTGTGCCGTCGCTCCGCCACGACGTCGGGGACACGAAGTACCGGCTCGTCTACTACGAGGCGCGCTCCACCTCCCGTTTCCTCGAGTACTTCACCGAGAGTGTCTCGGTGACGCTCACGGACGCGACCCCGGCCACCGTCGACCCTGGTGGGATGGCGACGGGCACGGTCGTGGTCTCGAGCGAGGGAAGTGGCTCGACACCATCGGACATGTACCAGCCGACGATCGACTACACAGAGGACGACGTCGCCGGGACTATCACGGCGATCGAGGGCGGAGCGATCATCGGTTCCCACGGCGGCACGGCGACGGTCAATGTCTCGTACGTGCCACCGCCGGTGACCCGCTCGAGCCTCGAGGAGGTGGTCGCGCCGGCGACGGCTACCGGCTACCCGCTCATCGTGCCGAGCACCGCCCGACCGAGCGCGCCGGACGTTCGCTATGTCCTGCCGCTGTTCTCCTTCACCGACACGACCTCGACCTCGCCACCCGGCGTCACGAGCGTGCGGGCCGGCAATGCCGTGCGCGTCTACCTCGGCCGGCCATGGTGGTCCTCCGGCGACGGGGAGCTGCTCGGCGCCCTCGTCTGGGAGGCACTAGGTGGGCCGTTCCCTCCGGCGACGTACGAGCCGTTCGCCACCCGCTATGGCCGTGACCCACTCTTCGAGACGAACCCGGCGCAGGGGACACCGACCCTCGCCAACTTCTCGCTCGCTGCTGCGACGGCCGAGAACCTCACGATTCCCGAGACCGGCTCGGCGACGGTGTGGAGCGTTGCCGGGCACACCGTGGGCTTCGACACGGCTCACCTGCTCTGGTACGCCGATCTCGCGATCGACACGTCGGTCCCGTCCGGTTCGGGCAGCATCGACTCGTACTGGCCGTTCGTCCGGCTCGGGCTCGTGCGCTACCAGCCGAACTCGTTGGCCGGCGTCGAGTGCTCAGCGGTCGTCGTCGCAGACTTCGTGAAGCTCGCGTCGGATCGAACGGCCGGCCTCACGTTCCCGACGACGAGCGAGGTCAGCATCGCCGTCAGCGGTGTCAGCTTCGGGAGCGGCCCCGCTCCTCTCGATGGCACGAGCGTGATGTACGCAACGGTCGAGACGCAGCTCGCCGGCGTCACGGACCCGGACCTGCAGTGGGTCGGCGTGCCGGGCTCGACCGTGCAGCTCGAGCCGACGTTCACCGGGAGCTACGGCGTGAGCTGGACGGGCACGGTCGCTCTTCCTGCTCCACAAGGCAGCCAGCCCTTCCGTATCCGCATCGAGGAGTTCGAGCTGATCCCGTCCGCGGTGCCGACGCTGGGGGTTCCGCCGCCTGCGCAACGCCGGACGTACATCGACACCTTGCAGATCTGAGCTGCGCTGATCTGGAGCTGCGCTGCGCCGATCTGAGTCGATCTGAGCTGCGCTGCGCTGCGCTCATCTGAGCTGCGCCGAGCCGAGCGGTCAGCTCTTGATGACGACGGCGGACCAGGTCGCTCCTCCGTCGTTCGATTCGTAGAGGACCGAGCTCGAGCTCGAGCTTGACGTGTCAACCAGCGCATAAGCACGGGAGGGGTCGCTGAAGCCCGCCCACGTAACCCGCGAGGTGCGCGACGGCGCGAGGACCACCGAGAAGCGGCTACCTCCGTCGCCCGAATGATCGAGGGAGTTGGCGGCCGTTCCGCCAGGCCAGGCGAGGGCAACCGTGGCGGACGCGGCCGTGATGCGCAGCTGGTTGACGAACCCACCGGCTCGCTGGTGCCAGCTCGCCCCGCCGTTTGTGGACAGCCACGATCTCGCCTCCGTTCCCGTCGGGCATGCCGCCCAGAGCGTCACGCTCCCGTCGGCGGACGTCGTCAGAGTCCCTCCGAGCGCGGGAGTGCAGGGATCGACCCGCTCGGTGAAGCTGGCGCCCCCGTTCGACGAGTACAGCAGGACAGGCTTTGCCGTGTCGTTGCCGCTCAGGATGTACAGATCTGAGCCGCCGCTCACTGTGCCGCCGACCGCCAGCGATGCGCCGGTGCTGAGCGCCACAGGAGTCGTGGCCTTCTGCCAGCTGGACGAAGAGACTTCGGCGTGGACGCTAGACACGAGGAGCTCCGGCGCTTGGCAGGGCGGCGAGGTCGAGTCCGGGCAGGCGAGGGCATAGGCCTCACCGCCGGCCACCTGCAATTGACCGACCGCTGCTCCCGATGGGTCGATGTTCGTCCAGCTCGATCCTCCGTTCGTCGTCTCCCAAAGCCCCGGGTCGTAGGCGTAGCCAACCGCTGTGTTTGCAAAGGCGATCTGTGTCACTTGAGTCGCTGGTGGGCTCGACATCGCAGCGAAACTCGATCCGCTGTTCGTAGTGCGCACGATCGCGTTGCACGTGCCCGACCCGCTTGGGCAGCTGGCGGTCCCGAGCAACCACCACTCGCCCAAGCTCACCGACGTGAACGAGGTGGGCTCGAACCCCGCAGGTACGTGCGAAGCGACAGGCACCGTGTCCTGACCGGGAGTGGTGGTGGTCGTAGTTGGCGGCTTGACGGTCGTCGAGGGACCGGGTTGCGTAGCCGTAGTCACCTTCGTCCCGGACGGCGACCTCGCCGAGCCGGCGGTGCTGACGAGCACGAGCACCCCAGCGAGGAGCGCGGCCGCGAGCGTGCCCGTCACCGCGAGCCGGGCCTGGTGCCGGCGCCGCCGCAGCTGGCGGCCACGCTCGACGGCATCGCGCACCACTCGCTCGACGGTGTCCTCGGACTCTGGCCTGTTCATATCGAGACCTTTCCTGTTCCGGTGCTGCCGAAATCTGTTCCGGTGCCGGGATCTGTTCCGGTGCCGAAATCTGTTCCGGTGCCGGGATCTGTTCCGGCTTCGAGATCTGCTCGGGGTCCGAGCGTCTTGCGAAGCGATGCAAGCGCCCGCTCGAGATGCTTGCGAACTGTTCCCGGTGAGATCTTCATCACCTGGGCCACTTCGTCGACCGGGAGGTCTGCGAGGTGGTGGAGGACCAGAGCCTCCCGTTGCTTGCTGCTGAGGCCCTTCAACGCCGAGACGAGGTCCACCCGCAGGTCGGACCAGTCGTCGAATGCTCCAGTGCTCGGCGGATCGTGCGGGACCTTGAGCGATCGGGCTTCGCGCCTACCGGCGTCGTAGGCGAGATTCATCGCGACACGGTGAACCCAGGCAACGCGGTACTGCACCAGCCCGATGCGTTCCCAGTGAAGGTACGCGCGGGCGAGCGCCTCCGACGCGATGGCTTCGACGTCCGCCCCGCGGGGAGCGAGCTTTCGCACCGCGCGCAGCAGCCCCGGCGTCGTCTCGCGCGCGAACGAGACGAACTCCTCGTCGCTCGTCATGCGTGAACGCGGCTCGACGGCGACAAGGGAGAGTGAACTGAGCGAGCTGATCGACCGGGTGTCTTCGACAACTCCTGCATTGTTGCTCACACCGTGCCTAACGGTCAGCTAGGTGCAATACGCGTACACGGGTCGATCAGCGCTCGATCAAAATGTCCAGCGCCCATACCCCGTCGGCGCCGCAGCCGAGCGGGTTGATCTCGAGCGCATCGATCTCCTCGCCGAGCTCGAGGGCGATCGACGACATCGCGCAGATCGCCTCGCAAACGGCTCCGACGTCCGCCGCGGCGGCCCCGCGGAAGCCGTCCAGCAGCGGGCGGACCCGGAGCGAGTCCAGCATCCTCATGGCGGCCGTCGGATCAAGCGGGGGCAGTCCAACCGAGCGATCCGCCATGAGCTCGACGAGCACACCACCAGCGCCGACCACGACGAGTGGGCCGAGCATCGGGTCGCGCACGATCCCGAGCGTCAGCTCGACGCCGGGCGGAATCAGCTCGGAGATGCTCACCGCCGGGCCGATGCGCGACATCTCGTCGTAAGCATCGGCTGCCGCCTCGGCCGACGTGATGCCGAGGATGACACCACCCGCCTCGGTCTTGTGGGCGATCGCCTCGCCGGTCTTCATGACGACGGGGAAGCCGAGCTGCGCCGCCGCCGCGACGGCCGAGGCTCGGTCGTGCGCGAGAAGCGTCCGGGGCGACCTGATCCCGTACTCGGCGAGGAGCTCGCTCGCCGCCCGGGCGCGGCCCTCAACCGCCGCGCCACCAGCAGACGAAGCCGCGAGGGCCGCCCGAGCACGACGCCGGCGGGACGCGTCGATCACGGGCGCGGGGATCGCGGCCCGCGCCTGGAAGTCCCGCAGCTCGAGCAGGTGGCCGAGCGCCAGCAGGCCCGACCGCGTGCCCTCGAGCACGGGGATGCCGAGCGACCGCAATCGTCCAGCCGCGTCGCGGTCAAGCGCGGCCGGGACGTTCGAAAGCACACAGAGCGGGAGCTCGGTCCGCTCCCACGCCGCCACGACGGAAGCCCGGTAGGACTCGTCTCCGTCGAACTCCGGCACCAGGTCTATGGCGAGTACTACTGCGTCAACTGACTCGTCATCTGCCAGAGCGAGGAGAGAACCGGTGAACAGCTCCTCGGTGGATCCGCCACGACCCCATACATCGAGCGGGTTGCCGGGCTCGAGCCCCGGGTCGAGGAGATCGCTCAACCTCTTCATGGTGACCGGCGAGATCTCGGCCCAGCCAACCCCGACTTCCGAAGCGACGTCGACCAGCAACGCCCGTTCGGCCCCGGAGTCGAGGACTGCCGCGATGCCGCGAGCTTCGCCCCTGCGAGCTTCACTCCCCGCGCGAGCCGGCGCGCGCCGGCGAGCGAGCAAGAGCTCCAAGGTGTCGCACATCTCGGAGAGATCCCCCACGCGCAGGACGCCGTGTGCGTCGAGCAGCGCTTCCCAAGCGCCGTCGCTCCCGGCGAGCGCGCCCGAGTGCGCCGCCACCATCGCCCGTCCCGCCTCCGATTGCCCGACTGTGAGCGCGACGACCGGGATGCCGGCCTCCGCCGCGCGCGAAAGGGCACGGCGGAGGAGGGATGGAGAGCGGAGGGTCTCCAAGAGGAGCGCCACCGCGCGGGTCTCGGGGAGCCCGAGGGCGTAGTTGAGGTATTCGGCCGCTGTCGTCACCAGCTCCTGCCCGGACGAGACCGCGAGGCTGTACCCGAACGGCCTGTCGGTGCGCAGCATCGCCGAGAAGGCAGAGCCCGAGTGCGTCACGAGAGCAATCGGGCCTGCCGGCGCCGGCGGTCGCTCGATGTAACCGATCGCCCGCAACCCGTGCGAGAAATTGACGAAACCCATGCATCCCCCGCCGCAAACCGCCATGCCCGCTTCGGTGGCGGTGGCAGCGAGACGGGAGCGGAAGCCCGTCGAGTCAGTAGGGGAGTCCGGATCGGTCACGCTCCCGAATATGACAGCGCTGCGATCGCCGCGGCGGGCGGCACGACCGAGCTCGGTCTCGAGGCTCGCATCGCCGACGGCGAGCAGGACGAGGTCGACCGGCCCGTCGATGTGATCGAGCGACTCGAGTACCCGCCGCCCGCCGATCAGCTCGCCGGCGCTCGCATAGCGCGGGTTGACGAGATGGATCTCGGGCTTGGACGGGCTTCGCTCGAGCTCGATCAGCACTCGCTCGCCGAAACTGCCGGGGCGAGGGCTGGCCCCCACGAGTGCGACCGAGCCCGCCTCGAGCATCGCGGAGAGGCTCGAGGCGATCTGCGTCACTTCCGGGTGATCAGGCGGCGCGCCTGCGCGCGGCGCTCCCCCGACTTCTGATCCGCGATGGCTGCCTTGGCCGCCTGCCACCCTGGGATCCCGCACACGCCGCCACCGGCGTGGGTTGCGGAGCTGGCGTTGTAGAGACCCTGCACAGGAGTGCGGTAGTCGGCATAACCCGGGGCGGGCCGCATGTGGAACAGCTGCTCGACCGAGAGCTCGCCGTGGAAGATGTTGCCGCCGATCAGGCCGTACTCCTGCTCCATCTCGTACGGGCCGACGATGTCGCGGTGCAGGATCGAGGTGCGGAAGTTCGGCGCAACTTCGGTGTAGCAGTCGATGAGCCGGTCGGCGTAGGCCTCGAGCTCCTCGGTGTGCGGCTCGTTCGCCCAGTCGGCCGGGACCCACTGGGTGAACAGCGACATGATGTGCGTGCCCTCGGGGCAAAGTGTCTTGTCGAACGTGCTCGGGATGACCGAGTCGGAGAAGGGACGTTGCGCTGGGCGCCCCTCCCGTGCGTCGAGAAACGCCCGCTCGATGTACTCCATCGACGGCGCCATCTCGACCGACCCCGTGTGGTGGGGCTGCTGGTTCGTGCCTGGGTCGGCAGTGAAGTTCGGGAGCTCGGAGAGCGCGAGGTTGATCTTGACGACACCGCTGCGTGTCTTCCAGTGCTCGATGTCGTTGACGAAGTCGTCGGGGAGGTTCGCGCTGCCGACCTGGTCCAGGAAGGCGGTGCGGGGGTGGAGGCTCGTGACGACGAGGGGCGCGTAAAGCTCGGCCCCGTCCTCGAGAACAGCGCCCTCGACCCGCTCGTTGCGGACGATGACCCTGGCGACCTTTGCATTGGTCCGGATCTCGGCTCCGAACGACTCGGCCGCTCGCCGCATGGCGTCCGGCACGGCCCCCATGCCGCCCTCGGGAAAGCCCCAACTGCCGAGGTGGCCGTCGCCGACATCACCGATTGAGTGGTGAGCCATGACGTAGGCCGTCCCCGGTTCGTACGGGCCGGCCCAGGTGCCGATGACACCGTTGACCGCGATCGGGGCCTTCACTTGCCACGACTCGAACCAGTCATCGAGCAGGTCGGCGATCGACATCGTCATGAGGCGTGTCACGTCTGCGATCGTGCGGACGTCGATGCCACGGTTGCGCCACGCGAGGCGGAGCAGGTCTGCAATGTCGCCCGGGCGTTTCGAGCCGATCTTCGGCGGCACCGTGAGCAACATCGGGCCGAGCACGTCGGCGAGGCCGCCGAGCCACGCATCCCACTTCGGCATCGCCTCGGCGTCGTGCTTGGACCATTTCGCGATCTCGTCGTAGTTCTTCTTCGAGTCGTCGGACCAGATCTTGATCGAACCACCCTCGGGAAAGGCCTGGTAGTAAGGGCCCATCGGGTACACTTTGTAGCCGTTGCGCTCGAGGTTCAGGTCCTTGATGATCGTCGGCGGCAGGAGGCTCATAACATACGAGAGGCGGGTCACCTTGAACTCGGGAGCGTCCGGCCATGGCGACTCGGTCGTAGCGGCACCGCCTGTCTTGTAGCGCGACTCGAGCACGACGGTGCGCATCCCTGCGCGCGCGAGATAGGCCGCCGCCACCAAGCCGTTGTGGCCGCCACCGACGACTATGGCGTCGTAGTTCCCTGACATCGCTCGCATCTCCGTTTCGATTCTGCTTCGTGAGGTGTGCTGCTCGTTTTACTGCTGGGGAGGCTCAGTGACTAGTTTGTAGTGGCTGGCCCAGAGTTTGACTGACTGTTCAGTCTAAGCGCGATGCTAAGGTCGGCACAAGCGTCATGACCCGGGGCTGGCGGCTCCGAGGAAGGATGAAGTCCCGTGACCTCTACTGCGACCACGAGTCCTGCTGCCCGGTCCGGGGCTGGTGCTGGGGCTGGTGCGGCTGGGACTGCAAGTGGAGCCGGCGGCGCGCTCGATGGTGCTTCGGACACGAGACGCGTGCAGATGTTGGCGGCGACGATCGACGTGATCGTCGAGCGGGGTTTCCCGGAGACTCGCATCGCGGACGTCGCGGAGCGTGCCGGAGTGAGCCCCGCCCTCGTCATCTACTACTTCAAGACGAAGGACAACCTTCTCGCGGAAGCGATGCGGTACTCCGAAGACGGGTGGTATGCCGAGATGGCCCGGCGCACTGCCGACATCGACTCCGCGGCCGGGCGGCTCGAAGAAGTCGTGGCCATGAGCTGCCTCGGCGGGCCCGAGTTCGAGAAGACAGGCGAGGTGGAGGACTCGTGGGCAGTGTGGCTGGACTTGTGGGCTCAGGCGCTCCGTGATCCCGAGGTGCGCCGCGTCCGCGAGGAGTTCGACGAGCACTTCCGCCAGACCATCCGCCAGATCGTGCGGGACGGGATCGCGGCGAAGGAGTTCTCCGAGATCGATGAGGACGATTTCTCGATCGGGTATTCGGCGTTGCTCGATGGTTTTGCCATCCAGATCGCCCTCGGGGACCCTGTGGTCGACGCGCGACGAGCGTTCGAGCTCGCTATGCGCGTCGCTGCCCAGCAGCTCGGCTACCAGTGGAAGCCGAGGCCGGCGCAGCCGGCGGCACCGTTGACGCCCGCCTCCTCGGCCCCATCGGCCTCCCCGGCGAAGCGCTCCGGAAAACGCGCCTCCCGCAGGCGCTGACTCGCGGCAAGCGGGAGAGCGCTGACTGCCCGCAAGCGGGCAAGCGCTGACTCGTCGCAAGCCTCAGAGCTCAGTACCCGCCGCCACCGCTGCGCGAGCTCGAGGTGGTCGTGCCGCCGCTCGTCACAGAGGCACTGACCTCGACCACGTACCACGTGCCACCGACGCCCTGGCCGTTCGTCTGGCCAGCCGCAGAGTCCCCGAGATACGTGTAGAGGGGTACGCCGTTATAGGCGACCTGGAGCGCTCCGCCCGACCGGGTGAACGTCCCGAAGCCCGACATCTTCGACGCGATCATCGCGCTCGCGCTCGGCGCGGTGAGAGGCGGCCAAGTGCTGGCACACGAGGCAGTGCAGACCGAATCGTCCTTCGAGTCCGGCTTGTAGCTGTAAAGGGTGAAGCCCTTCGAGTTGACGAGGATCGTCCCGAATTTGGCGTTCATCGCCGTCTTGACGAGGGGCGTTCCCGAGGTGGCACCCGAGGTTGTGGTCGCGCCCGACGGAGTGCTCGTCGTTGGCGTGCCACTCGAGGTCCCGCACGCGGCTCCAAGGAGGGCGATCCCCATCAGGCCCCCTCCTGCCAGCAGGCGACCCCGGCTGATCATCGTTCCTCCTGTTCGCGGGGAGTGCAAGCGTCGTACCAGCGCCGTGAACTCGTTGCCTGCCATTGTTTGCCTCCGGCTCAGTGGGTCTTGCCGACTGGGATATCTTGCCGACTGGGACATGTGCCCAGGTATACGGGCCAGCTGGCCGCGGAGATTCAGCTGGACGTTTTCAGACTAAGCGAGCGCTGGCGACACGTCCCCGAACGTCTCCTCGCGGATCTCCGCAACTGAGGCGTCGCCCGGGGCCAGTACCCGCAGGGCGTCGGCCGGCAGAAGCACCTGCACCGGACTGCCGGCGTCGAAGACCTTGGCGTCACCGTCATTCTGGACGAGTGCCTGCAAGCTCACGCCGGCCGCTAGCCGGACGACGATCTGGGTGGCGTTGCCGAGGAAGACGTTTCTCTCCACCATGCCGGGCACCCGGTTCTCACCGGTCTCGTCGAACCCGAACAGTGACACACGCTCGGGCCGGATTGCGACCTTGACCGGCCCGGACGCCGTGACCGTCCCGCACCCGGCGGCAACCGTGAAGTCGCCGATCGTGACCTCGCACGTCTGCGAGCCCGAGCCGGCCCGGGCAACCGTCGCGTCCATCAAGTTCGAGACTCCGAGGAAGTCCGCCACATAGGCATCGGCCGGCTCCTCGTAGACGACACGAGGTGTGCCGAGCTGCGCGATCCGGCCGTTGGACATCACCGCCAAGCGGTCTGACATGGTGAGTGCCTCTTCCTGGTCGTGAGTCACGTACAAGAACGTGATGCCGACCCGCTCCTGCAGTGCCTTGAGCTCGACCTGCAACGACCGCCGCAGCTTGGCGTCGAGGGCGCCCAACGGCTCGTCCAGCAGCAGGACCGCGGGGTTGAGCACGAGCGCACGAGCAAGAGCGACCCGCTGTTGCTGCCCGCCCGAGAGCTGTCCGGGACGGCGCTTCCCGTAGCTCGTCAGCTGCACGAGCTCGAGCGCCTCGCCGACCCGCTTCTTTGCCTCGGCCTTGGAGCAACCCTGGTAGCGAAGGCCGAACGCCACGTTGTCGGCCACGTCGAGAAACGGGAACAGCGCGTAGCTCTGGAACACCGTGTTCACGTTGCGCTTGTTCGGCGGCAGGTGCCCGACGTCCGCACCGTCCAGGATGATCTCGCCGCTCGTCGGCTCCTCGAAACCGGCCACCATCCGCAGCGTCGTCGTCTTCCCACATCCCGACGGTCCGAGGAGGGAGAAGAACTCACCGCCCTCGATCTCGAGCGAGATGCCGTCGACCGCGGTCGCGTCGCCGAATCGTTTCGTGAGGTTCTTGAGGGTGATCGTGCCTCCGGGCATGGTGTCTTCGGGCTCCTTTGGCTGGGGTTTGAGATTGGCCGGGGTTTGAGATTGGCTGGGGTCGGGATCGGGCCTAGATACCGGCGAAGTCGGTGAGCGCCTGGGTCGTGCTCTGGCGCTCTCCCTTGGTCATGAGACGGAAGGCGACGTAGCCGATCACTGCGGCCACGAGAGAGAAGGCGAGCATCAGCGTGGCGAGCGCGTTGAGCGCCGGGCCGTTGTTGCCACCGTGGGTCTGGGAGTAGATGAGGACTGCCATCGTCTGGGTGTTAGCGGTCGACGACAGCAGGTCGACGAGGACGAAGTCGTCGATGCACGTAGCAAAGACGAGCACGGCGCTCGCAAAGATCGCCGGCATCAGCAGCGGTCGGAGGACGCGCCAGATCGCGCGGGCGCGGGAGGCGCCGAGATCGGCCGCGGCTTCCTCGTAGGACTTGCCGATCGTGGTGAGACGCGCTCTCACGATGATCGCCGGCCAGGAGATGTTCCACACGACGAGAGCGGCCACCTCGGCGGGAGTGCCGAGCGCGACGAACTTGAACGACTGCTGGAACAAGAAGAGAAGGGCGACGCCGAGGAGCAGCTCAGGGATGACGAACGAGAAGATCATGAGGAGATTGAGTCCGCTCGAGGTCCGGCTGCGCCAGCGATCGATGCCGACCGCGAAGCCGACGCCAAGCGGCACGGTGATTATCGTCACGAGAAACGCCAGCCACAGCGTCTGTATCACCGCCGCGTGCAGGTTCGCCGCGTGTAGCACCGACGGCGTCTTGGTGGAGGTCGAGAGGTACCACTCGAGCGAGAACCCTTGGAAGACGCTCTGGGACTTGCCGTGGTTGAACGAGAAGAGCACCGCGAGGCCGATCGGCAGGATGGACCACGCGAGGTACGCCCACGTGAAGATCTCGAGCCCTACAGGGCGCCGCCACTGCCTCGAGCGGCGCCGATGCGGCGGTTTTGTGGTCACGGCGTCGGTTGCGATGGTCGCGCTCGCCGGGACTGGCGCAGGGGCTTCGGCGACGGTGGCCATCAGACGTTCTCCCTCGACGCACGGCCGGTCGAGCGGACGTAGTAGATCATCGGCACCATCAACAGGAGCAGCAACACGATCGAGAGCGCGGCGCCCTCGGGCTCGAGGCTCGGGACAGCGAGTTGGCCCTGTATCTCGTTCCCGATCATGGTCGTCGACGGCGAAGCGGACAGGAGCTGGTTCGTGAAGAAGTCGCCGATCATTGGCAGCACGGTGATGAACGCGCCGGCGAGGATCGTCTGGCGGCTGAGCGGCACGGTCACGTGCCAGAACGTCCTCCACTTGGACAGGCCGAGATCCTGGGAGGCTTCGAGGAGGCGCCCGTCGATGCGGTCGAGGCCTGCGTAGAGCACGACGATGAGATACGGGATGTAGCCGTAGACGAGGCCGAGGATCACGGTTATCGACTTGCCGCCGATCCAGGCGTACGGATGAGCTGCCGACATCAGGTGCAGGTCCTCGAGGATCCTGTTGACGTAGCCGTTGGTCTGGAGGAGGTCGATCCAGGCCAGCATTCTCATCATGTAGCTGATCCAGAACGGCGCCACGAGCAAGAGGAGGAAGAGGCTCTTGCGCCTTCCTCCGTAGCGGCTGACGAAATAGGCGACCGGGTAGCCGATCGCGAGCGAGATGCCAGCGGCAGCAGCCGTGTACCAGACCGTCCGGATCATGGGTGGCAGCAGGAATGCGTCCTTGCCGATGAATTCATGCCAGAGCTGGACGAACGTCGACCCGTTCCACTGGAAGGGGTTCCAGACCGGGATCGGCGACTGGAAGAGCGGGTCAAGCGTCCCGAACGCGACGCACATCACGACGTAGAACGGCACGAGGATGAGGAGGGCCAGCCATAGGCCACCCGGAATCGAGAGGGAGCCCCAAGCCCAGCGCGGTCGCCACGAGTCGATCCGGTTCTGCTGGGTGCGGTCCCGGAAGCGCTCGCGCGTGCTGCTCACAAGCCACCGCCGAATTCGGTCCAGGCGAGCTCCCATGCGTTGTTGGTAGCGGGTGGCAACCCGAGCTGCTCGATGCCGTTGTCGAAGTAGGACGGGAGCACCACTGTCGAGGTGAGCGACTTCGGGAGGATCTTCTCCTCGATCAGTTTGTCCGGGGTTACGCCGTATATCGGCTGCATGTACCCGTTGAAGCTGATGTTCGTGATGGCGATGTCGAGATCGAGGAGGTAATTCAGGAACAGGTGAGCGAGGACCGGATTCTGGGCCGACTTGGGGATCGTGTTCGTGTCGTTTGCGACGGGGCCTTTGCCGTCGGCCGGGAACCAGTAGCCCACGACCTCGACCGGCGTGCCCTTTGGCATGTAGTACTGGGCAGCTGCCATGTCACCAGACCAGGCGTGATGGATCCCCGACGGCCAGACTTGGATCCATCA
>JBKQLZ010000266.1:0-4577 GCA_052146895.1 Acidimicrobiales bacterium | reverse complement strand
GCTCTGGAGCTGAGCTCATCGGACTGGCCAGCGTTGAGCTCAGTCGACGCGCGCGCCGGCCAGCACGGGGAGCTCGGAAGCACTCAGGCCGGACTCCGCCGCCGCCGCCAGCCCAGCCCCGACGGCTCGGCGGACGAGGTCGCTCGGCCCTGCCGCCACGATGAGCTCGGTATTGCGCACGTGCGAGACCGTGCCGACCTTCTCCCCCGCCGGGTTGTGGATCCCGATGCGGGCGCCGACATAGCGAGGCTGATCGAGGCCGAGTATCGCCACAGCCGGCTCGTGCGTCGCCGAGCGATCGTTCGACGCCGCGCGATCGTTCGTCGCTGCCCGATCGTTCGCTACAGTCGAGCGCCGCTCCAGCCTCTGGCGGCACATCGCAACCAAGTCCGCTGCGCTCAGCCATGACTCGTTGTTGTACGAGACGAGCAACAGCGCCGAATCGACCTCGGCGATGACCGAGGCGAGAGCGACCGGCATGTCACGGCGGCGATTGAACCGGCTGGCAGTCTCGTCCTCGCGGCAGTCGACCCGCTTGCAGGCGACGCCGTAGTGGTCAGGGGCGTCCCAGCGCACGAGCGTCTCCCAGACGTGGTAGTTCCCGAAATAGCGGTGCTGGTTGTACGGCGGGTCCAGATAGGCGACGTCGTAGGCGCCCAACGTTCCCGCGATGACCGAGGCGTCGCCGAGCACAGCCTCGCCTGGACCGGCGACGAGCGCCGGCACGCGGAGCTCGAGCGGGCGGAGCGCACGCGGCGCCCATTGCTTCAGGTACGCCATCTGCAGGCCGGTCGTCGAGTCGACCCTGTCGGCCGCCTCGAGCAGGCTCGTCAAGAGCACAGGGTAGAGGGGGGACCGAGACCACTCCTCTTCGATGGAGTCGCGAATGGCGTCGATGCGGCGCCCGTTGTCTGGGTGGAAATAGCGCGACTGCTCGCAGAAGACGTCCGTCACGTAGCCTGCCCGCCCCGGTAGGCGATCGAGCGACGCGAGCACTTCAGCCAGCTCCTCGATGTCGACCTGGCTCGCATCGGTTGCGACGTAGGTCTCCGCCAGCACGTGCGCGTAGGTAGCCGAGTCGACGGCTGTCACCCGCATGCCCGCATCCTTCAACGCCATCGCCACCCGAGCGGTGCCCGAGAAAAGGTCAAGAGCCGTCGGGGGTCTCGAGTCGCCGGAGCCACTGATGGAGGTGGCCATGGCGGTGAGGGTGGGTACGAGGCGGCGTTTCGAGCCGAGGTACTTGATCACGACGTCAGCGCCCCGACGATCTCGCGCACAGCGCCGATGCGATCGGCGAGCGCCTGACCTGAGAGCTCGTGCTCGATCGGCTCGGCAGGCGGCGAGAGCCAGACGAGGACGCATCTCGAGACGGGACGACCAGTCGCCTCGCTCAACGCGAGCGCATACGTGGCAGCCTGGAGCTCGTAACGGCCCGCCCGCTCACGCGCCTCGGCGGCGTTGCGCACTGAGTCCGTCTTGTAGTCGATGACGACGAGCGATCCGTCAGGCTCGGTGTAGCAAAGATCGACGTAGCCGTCGACGACTGTCCCCCCCACCGAAGTGCTCACGTACGTCTCTCGCCTGGCAGTCCCGCTCCCGAACGCCGTTCGGACGACGGGACTCGTCAGCGCCGCCCGGGCAAGGCGGGCGACGTCATCCGCACGGTCGCTCACGCGCTCGGCCCCGGCTTGCGCGTCAGCGATCGCCCGCAGGCGGCGAGCTGCGCCGGGGTCGGATGGAGAGCCAGCCGCGCCGAGGGCGACGGCATCCGCAAGCATGAGCGACTGGTGCGTTGCGTGGACGGCCCGGCCGACCTGGGTCCCGCCGCGGCCCTTGTGCAGTCTGGCCCGGCCCACGGGGACGACGTCGTCGTCTTCGGGACTCGCCTCTGCGGCGTCCTCGGCCGCGTCGGCGGCGCCAGGCGCGAGCGTGCCCACCTCGGTCGCCCGCACGTTCGCCTGCCTGCTGGCACGCTCGATGATCCGGATCCGGTCGGCCCGCCACCTCTCGTAGTCCGACAAGGTCGTGATGGAAGCGATGCCAGCAAGGCTACGAGAGCCGGCGCTGGAACTCGGGCTTTGGTCCGGAGTCACGCTTCGCGCGGTCACACCGCCCAGAGCCACGCCGCCCTCTGAGTCGTCATCGGCAGCCGACGGGAGCAGGCGCCACGACCCCTCGACGCGGCCGGCCGCCTCGAGGAGCCGCTCGCCGAGGGTCTGCCTGCCATTCGTCACGTGGTGGCCGCAGATGACGAGGTGATCACGGGCTCTCGTCGTCGCGACGTAGAGCAGCCGGGTTGCCTCCTCCGCCTCGAGGATGCGCTCGGCGCCATCCAGCCGCCCGTAGCCCGAGGTCCGGAGGGTCTTGGTGAAGTGAACCTCGGTGCCGCCCGAGGGATGACGCAGGATCGTGTCGTACTCGCCCGATGTCTCGTCACTGGTACCGAATCCGCAGAGGATCGTGATGGGGAACTCGAGTCCCTTCGCACCGTGCACCGTCATTATCCGGACTACGTCCTCGTCGGCATCGGGCACGACGGACTCCGAGGAACGGAGCCCGCCCTGCACTTGACCGTCTATCCAGTCGGCAAACTCGGCCAAGCCTCCTCCGCCCGCGTCCACGAAGACCCTCGCACGGTCGACGAGGTAGCGGATCCGCCTCCAAGCCTCACGGGCATGGGGGCGGTCGGAGGCGACCTGGAGCAGACGGCGCTCCCGCACGGCATTGGCGAGCGCCCCGATCGGTCCGAGCGTGGCGAGGGTCGAGCGGAGACGGGCTACGTCGGCAAGAGCGTCGGCCACCCGGGGTGAGGCGACCACGGCATCCGGGTCGGGAGGCCGCTCGATCGTCCAGGCGCCGTGCGCTCCGGCCCAGGCCACGATCTCGTCGTCCCCGATCGAGTACGCCGGCGATCGCAGGGTTGCGACGAGCGCCGCCTGATCACCCGGCTCGTCGATCGCACGAGCGAGAGCCAGGACGTCACGCACTTCCTGGCTCTTGAAGATCAGCGAGGCGCTCTCGACCCGGTACCCGATGTCGTGATGATCGAGGGCCGCCTCGAGCTCAGCAAGCCCTGTCCGCCGGGGCACGAGGATCGCGACGTCGCGGAGCTGGGCCGGCCTCGTGGCGCCTGTCGATGCGTCCTCCACCGTCCAGCGCTCGCCACGGACGGCGATCTCGATCGCCCTGCAACAGTCCTCGGACTCGATCCGGCGCTGTTCTCGGCGCAGCGGGCGATCCGGGATCTCCCCGCCGATGACGCATACCGGAGAGGCGGGCGTGGCAGGCGTGGCGGGCGTGGCAGGCGTCGCGGGCGCGGCGGGTGCGGCGGGCGCGGTTGACCGTGCAGCGTCGAGGGACTGGAAGCGGCGCCCGAGAAGTTCCTCGAAGCACTGGTTCACGAAGTCGATGATCGCCGGCGCCGAGCGGAAGTTCGACGTGAGCAAGGTGGCCGCCTGACCGACGATCTCCTCACGTGCCACCTCGTAAGCGGCAAGGTCGGCACCACGGAAACGGTAGATCGACTGCTTCGGGTCGCCCACGAAGAAACACTTCCCGGCCGCCCACATGCCCCCGCTCGCCCCGATCAGCCGGGCGATCTCGAGCTGCAAAGGGTCGGTGTCCTGGAACTCGTCGATGAGGAGGTACTTGTAACGAGCCTGGACGTCGACGAGAACCCCTCGGTGGTCACGAAGCACGTCGCGGGCGAGCACGAGCAAGTCGTGGAAGGTCAGAAGCCCTCGAGTTCGCCGCTCGATCGCAGCCACGTGCGATCGAGCCTCGAAGTAGTGAGCGAGCGCCCCGACGACGAGATCGAACAGACCTTGCATGAGAGTCTCGTAGGTCGACGCCACCGCCCCGACGAGCTCACGCACCCTGACGGCGTCACCTCCCCACGCATCCTTCTGACCGAGGCTTCCCGGGCTCCCGAAGAGCGCTGCGTCGGCCATGAGAAGCGGCACGGCTTCTGACCAGGTCCTCGCCAGGGCGACTCGGTCGCTGTGCTCGGCGAGTTGATCGAGGCGGTTGAGGAGCCGGTCGTCAGCGGCCGTGCAGATCAATCGCTCGGACGCGGCCGTGGCAATCAGCCGCTGCAGCTCGTCGATTCCCTGCACGGCCACGCGCTCGATCTCGTTCAGCGTCGACCGCAGGTCGGGCCTTGCGGCCCGGCACCGGTGCCACTCCTGATCTACAGCCTTGGCGAGCGCTTCGACCCGGCGTTCGTGAACGTCGAGCACCCATCCAAGAGAGAGCAGCTCCGCCATCTCCTCGTTGGTCGCGAGAAGGTCCAGCTCGGCCGACCACCGGCGTTGCCACTCGATGCTCTCGGAGACCTCGTCGAGCACCTCGAAACGAGGAGGTAACCCCGCCTCGATCGGGTGAGCGGCCAGGATCCGCTGGCAAAAACCGTGGATCGTCGAGATCGGCGCCTCGTCGATTCGCCCGAGCGCCTCCGCGCAACGCTGTCGAGCTTCGGCGGCGGTCTCCGGTGATCGCTCGTGCAGCTCGAGGCCTTTGCGCACCCTGATCCGCAGCTCGGCCGCCGCAGCCTCCGTGAACGGGATCGCCGCTAT
>JBKQLZ010000265.1:0-3878 GCA_052146895.1 Acidimicrobiales bacterium | reverse complement strand
CCGCGCCCGGTCCGACGCTCGGATCCTGCCCGGTCAACTTGCCTCCTCGGCCGCGAGCGCACCGTTGTCGGTGCTCGCGCGCTCGCGAACAGCTGCCCAGAGGCGGTAGCTGAGCGCCGCCTGGGTCTCCTGGATCCTGTGCACGCTGTGCGACCTGACGATGAAGCAGTGATCGAGCGCCTCGCAAGCTGCCATCTGGCCTCCTTCGTACCCGGCGAAGCCGACCGTCAGAAGGCCACGACGCTTGGCTTCTTCGAATGCCCTTATGACGTTCTCCGAATTGCCGCTTGTCGAGAATCCCATCGCGACGTCCACGGCGCTCGCGAACGCGATCAGCTGGCGCGAAAAGGTGAGCTCGTAGCCGACGTCGTTTCCGATCGCCGTCAGCACCGCCTGGTCGGTGACGAGGCAGCGGGCCGGGAACGACACGCCGGCGGGAGCCTGCGCGAACAGTGCGGCCACCGAGGCGGCGTCGGTCGCGGACCCGCCGTTGCCGAACGTGTACAAGCGGGCGCCTGCCTCGAAGCGCTCCGCCATCGCCTGAGCGGCGCGTTCCAGCTCACCGGCCACTGACTCGAGGGTGGAACTGCGCAGCTGTGCGCTCTCGGTGGCTTTTGCCGACGCCGACGCCGACAGGTCGCGGAGCAACGCTGCAACATCGCGCTCGTCGCCTTCGATGAACGGATACAGGAAGTCCGTGCTCTCGGGGCTCATCGGTCCGACTCCTCGAGAAGGGTCACGGCCGCGCCGGCGTGGATGAGCACGAGATCACCCGGCCGCGGTTGGTCGATCAAGGTCGTGTCGACCGCCTCGAGGCCGGCGGGGGTCCGGACCTGCGCCTGGCCATGGTCGAGAACCGAGACGATCTCACCCAGGCGCCCTTCGTCCGAGCAGGTTATGCAGACCTCTTGGCCACACTCGACCGAGTCTTGCTTGAGCAGTCCGGGGTGTTCGAAGCAGACGTGGGTCAACTCCCAGAGCAAATGGTAGAGGAGGACGAACCGCCCGGCATGGGCGGAAACAGTCTCATCGTCGTTCACCCACATCACGTAATCAGCAGCACCGGGCTCGGGACGTGGGCCGGCACCGATCCAGAGTGTCAGCATTCCCCATGCCCGCGCTCGTTGCCTGAGGATCGACGCCGTCGGCTCGTCGGGTCGCGAGATGAGCAAGAGGATGTCGCCCGCGCGAGCGAGCGGCCTCAGGCTCTCGAGCGCATGTGACTCGGGGATCATGACGGCGGGCAGCGCCCGCTTTCCCATGATGACCGGGTGGACGAACTCGACCGCGACGTGCTGGGCGTGAAACGGCCAAGCCGGGGCCACGCACCAGAGGGTCGCTCCGGCCGCGAAACGTCGAGCCATTGCCAGCGAGGCCTCGGCGAGGTCGTGTGCCGCCTCGGGCGTGAGGACGTCTTGACCAACGGCCTCGGTCGTCGATGACGGCCGGTCACCTGTCACTGGAGCTGCTCGGTGATCGTCGACGTGGTGGATTTGCGCACGCCGGTTCCCGGGCTCACGAAACGACCAGAAGTCGTGTGATCCATTGGCACTCCTCCACCAGCGGCGTGAAACTCAGTCTAGGCCCAGAGGGTTCTCGAAGGCTCGGGCCGTTCGCTTTGGTCAGCGGTCCTTGTGCTGGGTTCCTGCGCCCGGGGTGATGAACAGCGCGTCGCCCGGCTCGTGAACGTTGCTCGTGTGCCACACGTCCCCGGGATTGATGACGGCCTGGCCCGGCAGCAGTTCCACGACCAGATGGCCATCGGGCAGCTCTTGTATCACGTCCACTTGGCCCGACAGGAGAACTACCAGCTCGTCCCCGGCAGGGTGCGGTTCCCAAGATGACCAGGTCTCGGCCTGGGGCGTGATGCAGACGAGTCGTCCCTCGGCGCCGTCGGCCGCGAAGCGGCGTGAATAGTCCTGCAGGCACTCCTGATCCCAGCTGAAATTGGGCAGTGCCACGGCGATTGGGCCAAGGCCGAGGTGAACGAACGTCTTGTTCAGAGCGAATCCCTCTTCGGTCATGGGTCAAGGATCGCGCGATGCCCGCGCCTCCGGACGGGGCCGTGCACCGCACTCGGCTTATATGGTGCAGATGGACTCCGACGACACCCGCGTGGTTCGAGCCGGACGGCCAGCGCCCGAACAGGGCCGGCCGTTCCTGCCGGGTCCGACCTTCGCCGCCACTTACCACCTGTCAGGCGATCCGGCAAACGCTCCCTTCGTCTACGGGCGCTATCACAATCCGACTTGGACGGCCTATGAGGATGCAATCGGGAGCCTCGACGGCGGGACCGGCATCGCGTTCGCGTCCGGGATGGCCGCGGTGTCGGCAGCGATGATGACGCTTCTTCGACCGGGGCAGACGCTCGTGCTCCCGAGCGACTGCTACTACACGACGCGGCTGCTTGCCTCCGGTTACCTGAGCTCTGTCGGCGTCGACGTGCTCTCGGCGCCAACCGCGAGTCCTGAGCTGCGAGAGCTTGCAGGTCGAGCCGACCTGCTGTGGCTGGAGTCGCCGAGCAATCCGCACCTCGAGGTCTGCGATATCGGTGAGCTCGCAGCTGTTGCACATGAAAGAGGCGGTGTGGTGGCCGTCGACAACAGCACCGCGACGGCGCTAGGCCAGCGCCCCCTCGAGCTCGGCGCAGATCTGGTCGTGTCCGCCGACACCAAGGCGACGACCGGGCACAGCGACCTCGTCCTCGGTCACGTCACAGTGGCCGACGCCGAGCTCGGTTTCCGCCTCGCTGCCTGGCGGTCGATGACAGGAGGAGTGCCAGGCCCGCATGAGGTCTGGCTGGCGCATCGTTCCCTCGCGACGCTCGGATTGCGGTTCGCACGTCAGTGCGAGAACGCCCTTGCGGTAGCCCTCATGTTGAAGGCGCACCCCGCTGTCCGATCGGTGCGCTTTCCCGGGCTCACCGACGACCCTGGCCATGCCCTGGCACGCCGGCAAATGCTGCGATTCGGGGGGGTCGTCAACTTCGAGCTCGCCGATGCAGATGTGGCGCAACGGTTCTTGTCGGGCTGTCGGCTCGTTGACGAGGCGACCAGCTTCGGAGGTGTCGGATCGACCGCTGAGCGCCGCGAGCGCTGGGGCGGCGACGCCGTCTCGGCCGGGTTCATCCGTTTCAGCGCCGGCCTCGAGTCGACTGAAGATCTGTTGGCCGACCTCGAGCAGGCACTCTCGGCCGCGGGATGACCGGCCCAAGGCCTCAGGCGCCCGCGGCCGCGACCTCGCCGTCGTTCGCTCCCGACTGGCTGACCCAGGTGGCGTACATCTCCGCGTAGCGGCCACCGCTCGCCACGAGCTGCTCGTGCGGACCCTGCTCGGCGATCTGGCCGTCGACCACCACGACGATCCGGTCGGCTTTCATGGCCGTCGAGAGACGGTGCGCGACCAGCACCGCAGTGCGCGCCTCCAACAGGACATCGAGCGCCGCTTCGATCTTCGTCTCCGAAGCCAGATCCAGGTTCGACGTCGCCTCGTCGAGCACCAGGACACGCGGATGCGCGAGAAAGGCTCGTGCGAGGGCGATCAGCTGTCGCTCTCCGGACGAGAGAGACTGACCCCGCTCCTGCACGACGGTGTGCAGGCCCTCTGGAAGGCCCTCCACGAGCTCGACGAGGCCAACTGCGCGAATGGCCTCGTCCACCTCGGCTGTCGTGGCATCGGGGCGCGCGAAGGCGATGTTGTCCCTGATCGTTCCTGCGAACCGGACCGGTTCTTGAGGTACCACGCCGAGCTGGCGGCGGAGCGACGACATGGTCACCGAGCGAAGGTCGTGACCGTCAATCAGGACGGTTCCCGCCGTCGGGTCGTAGAAACGGACTATCAACTTGGCAATTGTCGACGTGCCAGCCCCGGTCGGCCCG
>JBKQLZ010000264.1:0-37057 GCA_052146895.1 Acidimicrobiales bacterium | reverse complement strand
GGCCCCGCCGGCGGGCCGGCTCAGCCTTCTCTTCGGTCACTGTTGGCATGACTACCTCCTATTCGAGGTGTCCGGCCAACGGGGGGATGGTCAGCGGCTCTGTGGGCGACGGCCAAGGCGATCTGCCGCCCTCAAAACGTACCGGCCGAGCTATCTCGTCTACGGATACCTCGGCAAACCCTGCGGCAGTCACCATGTCCGCCAGGGACCGTGGCGCATGCAGGCCCCACGGTCTCCCGGCATAGCGTTCCGCCGCGTCGAGGCCCATGACCTCACCGATGGCGTCCCTGAGGGCGGCGAATGGAGGGCAGGTCTCGACACCGGACCATACGGCCAGACCCATTCGGCCACCGGGTCGTAGCGCCCGACGCATCTCCGCTAAGGCGCCCTGGCGGTCCGGAAAGAACTGGAGCCCATGCTGACAGCAAGCCACGTCGAACGAGCCCGATGGAGCGGCGAGGGGCACGGCAGGGCTGAGAAGGTATTCGATCGGCGATCCGTCCGCGACAATCCCCTTCGCCTCGGCAAGCGCAAGCATCGCAGCACTGAGGTCACGCTGATCCTAGGCAAGACGAAGGTCGTCTAGATACGGCACTACTCGGATTCGGTGACGGCGCGCACTACGAACCGCAGGTATCCGGCCGCGCACAGTTGACGGGATCTATCGAGACTTCCGGATGTGCGCGGACGTTGCGCTCGGGCCTGATGCCTGCATCTGCTCGAGGAGCTCCTGGGTCTCCGCGAGTGACGCGGTGAGGATGCGCTTCGCCACCTCGAGCAGCTCGAAGAGCATGGGGTCGCCCACGGAGTAGTAGACGTTCGAGCCCACTTTCCGAGCTTGGATGAGGTTCGCCCGACGCATGACACCGAGCTGTTGTGAGAGGTGCGACGGCTCGATACCGACCTCGCCAATGAGTTCGCTCACCGGTCGTTCACCGTCTCGGAGGACCTCAAGGATGCGAATCCGAGCCGGATGCCCCAGTGTCTTGAAGAACTCCGCCTTCACCTGGTAGATGGGAGTCGTCATCGCGCGCCCGAGCCTAACGAATTGATGAATCTGATAGATGGAGCAGCCGGTGTCATCACAGGTCGTTTCCGGCGTAGGAGAGGTTGAAGCTCTTGTTGGCGAGTGGGAAGTCGGGGACGATCGTGTCGGCGAGCGACACCGGGAGAGCCGGCCAGTTGAACCACGATGGATCGACGATCTTCGCTCGCGTCAACCGACCTTCAGTGCCGAGCTCGACTCGGTGGACGATCGCACCCCGCCAGCCTTCGGCAATGCCCACCCCCCCATAGGTTGGCGCGGCGCCGTCAGGGTCTCCCCGCGCTGCCACGGCTTCGAGAGCGTCCGCCCGGTCAACGAAACTCGATAACAGCGTCAACGACGCGCGCACTTCGTCGCCGCGCACCCGGTAGCGCGCAAGGACGTCACCTTCCGTGCGCAATGCCGGTGAGAACGAATTACCCAGGTCGGCGAAGCCATGGGCGACACGGGCATCGAAGTCCACGCCGGACGCTCGGCCGGCAACCCCCACAACACCGAGTTCGCGTGCATTGGTCTCATCCAGCGTGGCGGTCCCGGTGAACCGCTCCATCACGAGGGCATTCGAGCCAGCGAGCTCTGACAGTTCATCGAAGCGGTCTCCTATCTCTGCCAGCTCGGCAGCACGCGGCAGCCGCAGGACGCGGGACCCGCCGATGGCGACCCCGCCCCGCAAGAGGCGGTGTCCCGTGACCTCGCCGTTCAGCTGGAGGAGTCGCTCACGAAGCGACAAAGCGGTCGCCTGCGCGAGTGCGAACCCGACATCGTTGCAGAGCGCCCCGACATCGGCGACGTGGTTGTACAGCCGTTCCATCTCCAACAGCACGCCGCGTAAGAGCTGCGCCTCGGCGGGCACCTGCAGGCCACAGGCGTCCTCGACCGCCTGGCAGTATGCGATCCCATGACCCACCGCTGTGTCACCGGAGATCCGTTCTGCGATGGCGAGGCCGTCTGCGGCGTCCATTCCCTCGAAGAGCCGCTCGATCCCCTTGTGGACGAACCAGAGCCGTGCCTTCATGCGCAGGATCGTCTCGCCGACCACCCAGAACCTGAAGTGACCGGGCTCGATGAGGCCGGCATGAACCGGCCCGACGGGAATCTCGTATACGCCTGTGCCTTCTACCGGCACGAACGGGTACTGGCCGCTGTCTTCGACCATCGGTGGCGGATCGCCTGACCCGTGCCGCATCGGGTGCCACCCGATCGGCCAGTGCTGGTGGAGCACGAGACGGCGCGGCTGGGGGTGATCGAGGGGCTCGATGCCGAACAGGTCGAGCATCTCCCGCTCGAAGCGGCTGGCCGGGAACGACCGAGCCGCCAGCGTCGGCACCTGCGGGCGGGAGCGATCAAGATCGATGCGCAGCTCGACCCGTGTGTCAGGCGGTCCTGAAGTGAAGAGATAGACCACGTTCATCGACGAGCCGTCGTCTTGAGCCGAGACGAGCGCGAGACGCATCCCTCCGCTGAGGAGGAGCCCCGCCAGCTCGACGAGGTTCTCGGCCGTGGCGCTGCCAGCGACGCGGTGCAAGCCGACAGGCTGGAGATCGATTGGGAAGTGCCGGCGAGGCTCATTTCGCCACCACACGGGCCGCGGCTTCGAGTAGTCCCGACAGCGGCCAGGCCAATACGCCGATGAGTCCGCAGACCACCAGCGCGCATACAAGCGGAGCCGATACCCATCGCGGCGGTGCCGGTTCGGTGATTTCGGTTGGCGGAGGACCAAGAAGCATGTGCCGCGCATGGCCGGCGACGGCGATGAAGATGGTGACCATGGCCACCACTGCGAGTACGGCAGCCCAGCCGAGGCCGACTTCGAACTCAGCTCTCACCATTATCAGCTCGCTCGTGAAGAGGCTGAAGGGGGGCAAACCGAGCAGTGCGAGGAGCCCGATGCCGAACACGCCTCCGAGAGCCGGACGGCGGGCAACGAGGGCTCGGACACCGTCGATCTCGGTCGTCCCCTCGGCTGCCATGATCTCGCCCGAGGTTAGGAAGAGGACGCTCTTCGCGATTCCGTGGCCGAGGATGTGGAGCAGCACCGCCGCGATGGCAAGCGGGATGCCCGCGGCGGCACCGAGCGCGATGAGGCCCATGTGCTCGATGCTGTGGTAAGCCAGCATCCGCTTGTAGTCCCGTTGCGTGAGCAGCAACGAGGCCGCAACTCCGAGCGACAGCAGCGCCACGGTCACGAGCAGGACTCGCGAGAACGAGATGCCGAGGGTGAGGTCGGCGACCGCTTTGAAGCGCAAGATGGCGTAGAAGGCGACTGTCAACAGCACTCCGGACATCAACGCCGAGATCGGAGCGGGCGCCTGGCTGTGGGCGTCGGGGAGCCAGCTGTGCATCGGGGCGAGGCCGACCTTCGTGCCGTAGCCGAGGACGAGGAGTGCAAAGGCGAGTCTCATCACCGCTGGGTCGAAGCCCCGGGCGTGGGCCATGAGCGACGTCCAGTCGAGCGCGTCGGCCGAGTGCCCACCGGCATGCAGGCTTGCCAGATATACGAGCACCGTCCCGAAGAAGGCGAGGGCGATCCCGACCGAGCAGATGACGATGTACTTCCAGGAGGCTTCTAGCGCGCCCTTCGTCCTCTTGTGCCCGACGAGGAAGGTCGTCACGACCGTGGTCGCCTCCACCGCCATCCACATCACGGCCACGTTTGCGGCCAGCACCGCGAGCAGCATCGCGGTGACGAAGGCTTGCACGAGCACGCCGTAAGCGGCGGACCGACGAGGGGTCGAGTGCCCGGCGGCGAGATCGAGGGCAACCGTCCGGATTCCGAACCACGACGCCAACAGCGCTATTGCCCCGATAACGACGACCATGAATGCCGAGAGCGCATCACCTCGTAGCAGCCCGCTCATCCCGGCCAGTGGGCGCGAGTGAACAACGCGGATCGCCGTCGATATGCCGAGCGCGAGCACCGCGCCGTTCGTCGCCACGGCCGCCCACGCGACACGCGGATGGCGCCATCCGATGGCGATTGCGGCGCCGCCGAGAAGCGGAAGGACGAGAACAAGCGTGAGAAGCATCAGTCGTGGAGCTCCCGGAGTTCGTCGAGATCGACGTCGCCGAACTCGGTCCGAAGACGCATCGAGAGCACCATCAACACGGTTACTCCCAGAAGAACGTCGAGCGAGACGCCCACCTCGATGAGAAACGGGACGCCGGCAGTGCACAGGAACGCGACCAGTGCCGTCCCGTTGTCGACCATGAGCAGTCCGGCCATCTGGAATAGCGGCCTTTGCCGCGTGGCGAGCGCGAAGAACCCGATCAGCAGCGTGGCCACGCCGACAGGCACGAGCGCACCTGCTGTCGTGCCGACGAAACGGGCGACGTCCCGGAACGACGCGAACGCAAGCACGATCAGAAACACAGACGCCACCAGCGAGGCCGGGACGTTGACTATCGGGCGACTCTCACGGGTAAGCGCCGTTGCTCGGCCTCCGCTGGCCTTGCCGAGCAGCGAGGGAATTGCCACGCCTTTCACCAAGAGAACGACGGTGGCGGCGCCGATGAGGCCAGCGTCCCCGAGATGGATACCGAGGATCATCGCCACGAGGCCGAGCGCTACCCCCTGGACCGCGACCACTCGGATCACCGAGCGAGTTGACGTCACCCACAGCACCGTGATCGCGCAGACGAGCACGGAGCCCACCGCGAGCGTCAAGGCTGCAGCGAATGGAGAGCCGCTCATGAGATCACCAGCGACGAGACGACAGCGAGGACGGACAACACGAATGCGCCAGCGAGCAGCTCCGGTACTCGGAACAGGCGGAGTTTGGCAACAGCTACTTCGAAGGTTGCGAGTCCCACGCCGAGCACCGCCACCTTCGCGGCAGTGCTCACGAGGCCGATTGCCAGGTGGCCCGGTCCGGGAGCAGTTGCGATTCCCCACGGGACGAAGAGATCTGCGAGCAACGCGATGAGGACCATCAGGCGCATCGACTCGCCCAGCTTGACCAGAGCAAGATCGGCACCCGAGTACTCGAGGGTCATCGCCTCGTGGATCATCGTCAGCTCAAGATGAGTGCTTGGGTTGTCGACGGGTAAGCGCCCACTCTCGGCGATGATCACGATCAGGAATGCGACGAGAGCGAGTAAGCGCTGCGGGGTTGCCAGCCAGAGGGGATGCGCCAACGAGGAGCCGATGATCGTCGGGAGGTTCGAGGAGTGGGCGGGAATCGACAGCGCCAGAATTGCGACCAGCAACGCCGGCTCGGCCAGCGCGCCGATGGTCATGGACCTGCTTGCACCCATGCCCCCGAACGCGGTGCCCGTGTCGAGCGCGCCGAGAGCGATCGCGACCGAGCCCAACAACAACAGGAACACGACAGCAAAGAGATCACTCGACGAAGCGAGCACCGGATCGGAGCCGAAGAGAGGTGCCATCGCAGCGATCACGAGCGTCGTCGCGACGAGGATTACCGGCGCAATCGAGAAGATGAAGCTTGCCTGCTCAGGTCGCATCCGTTCGCGGCGAGCCAGCTTGCGAAGGTCGAGGAGTGGCTGGCGTATCGGCGGCCCCGCCCGGCCCTCGAGTCGGCAACGGACCTTGCGCATGAGACCAACCAGGAGTGGTCCACCGAGTACGACACCGATCACCTGGCAAGCCGAGAGAGCAGCCACCGAGACGAGCGGCCAGTTGCTCATGCCACCACCACCAGGACGACTATCAGGGCGACCAAGCCGAACGCGAGATAGCGGTGGATGCTCCCGTTCGGAACGCGCCGAGCTAGCGCTCCCCATCGGCGGAGAGCGTTGGCCGCCGGCCGATAGAAGCGCCGTTCGAAGCCGTCGTCGAGTGACGTGTGAAACGTGGCGGCTTCGACGTAGTAACGCGACTCCGCTGTGTGGCTGATGTCGAGGTCGTGCGACGGACTGAGCACGTCGTCGAATACGCGGGTGAGCGGTTCGCCAAAGGAGGTCGCGGTGTACTCCATACGGGCCGTCTGCAGTTCTCTTCCGCAACCCCATGCTTCGGCTCGGCGCACTGCTCCCCGTTGGAGCGCAGCCCGACCGAGCATCACGGACGCGCACGCGAGGGCCAGAGCGACGAGCAGCAAGCCGGGTGCGAGCACGCCATGGACATCCGACAATCCGAGCTGCCAACCGTGCGTCAAGGGGTTCGGTGAACGGATCCCGGTGGCGCTGCGAGCGGCGTCGACTACCGCAGGCACTACCAGCCACGGAGCCACTCCGAGGACCACGCAGAGCGCCGCAAGCATGCCCGACCCGGCCCACATCGACCGACGGACCTCGGTTGCCTGGTTCGCTGCTTCGGTGCGCGGAAGACCCAAGAGGCCGATCCCGATTGCCTTCACGAACGTGAACGCGGTTAGCCCGCCCGTAAGGGCTAGAACCCCGACGCCGATCGGCATGGTCACTGCCACAGCGGGATTCGTGGTCGGAAGGCCGTGCAGCATCGCCTGGAGCAATAACCATTCGCTCACGAACCCGCACAATGCGGGCATCGCCGAGATAGCCAGGCCGCCAACGAGGAAGATCGAGCCTGTGAAAGGCATTCGTCGCATCAGGCCACCGAGGCTGTCGAGATCTCGCGACCCTGTGGCCTGTTGCACCGAGCTCGCCGACAGGAACAGCGACCCCTTGAACACGGCGTGGAAGACCACATGAAGCAAGGCGGCTATGAGCGCGAACAAGGCAAGGCCCCGGTGCCCGGTCGCGGCGAACAACCCCGACGCACCTACGCCGAGAAGCATCAACCCGACGTTGTCCGTCGTCGAATACGCGAGCAGGCGTTTCAGGTCCCGGCTGGTCGCAGAGTGGAGTGAGCCGAAGAGAGCAGACAGCGCACCAAGGAGCATGACGAGCAGCCACCACCAAGCCGGGCCGCCCCGGAGCAAGCCGTCACCCACTCGCACTATCCCGTAGACGCCGAGATTCACCATCGCGGCAGACATCAGCGCTGACACTGGTCCTGGAGCCTCAGGGTGTGCGCGAGGGAGCCAGACGTGCAGTGGCACCATGCCCGCTTTTGACCCGAAGCCGACCACCATCAAGACGAACGCGCTTCCCCGCACCCACGTTGTGAGGTGAGGTCCCGCAGCGGCGATGGCAGCAAAGGACTGGCTCCCGCTGCGCGTGGCGAGCAGAACGAGACCAACGAGGAGGCAGGCAGCACCGAACTGGGTCATCACGGCGTACCACTGCGCTGCTCGCTGGACCTCGGGGTCATGACGATGGTCGGCGAGTACGAGCAGGAGCGAAGTGACCGCCATGAGCTCCCACAGGAAGAGGAACGTCGTCACGGTCGCCGCGGCTGGGACGAACAGCAGCGTCGTCACGAACAGCGGGAGCACGCTCGACGCGGTCCGGCTCGACAATCCATGGCCCTCGTAGCCAAGACGGAAGACCATGGCGCAGATCCCGACGACAGAGGCGATGGCGACGAAGAGGGCGCCAAGAGGATCGAGCGCGAGCGAGAGCCCGGTGAGCGGAATCAGGTGATCGGTGTACAGCAGCACGGCGTGGTTCGAGTGGAGAACGCCCGCTGCGACGACGAGGGCAACTGAACACGCGGCGATAGTGAGCACCGCCGACAGGGTGATCCTGATCCTCGTGGGTCCGATCGTTCCGGATACCGAAGCCGCAATGCCGAGGAGCGAAGCGGCGACAAGCAGTTCGGACGCGCTCACGTCCCGGTCAACGACCGGAGCGCGCGGATAATCGTGGCTGGGTCCGGCGGGCAGCCAGGGATCTCGAGATCGACGGGTAGGGCGGCGCCTACGGGCCCCTCCACACCGTAGGCGCCGCGAAATACCCCGCAGTTGAGAGCGCAGTCACCGAGCGCCACGACGACGTTGGGCCGCGGTGTCGCCTCGAATGTCTTGCGAAGTGGGCCCGCCATGTTCAGCGTGACAGGACCGGTGACGATCAGGCCGTCGGCGTGACGCGGCGATGCCTCGAGGCGAATGCCGAAGCGCTCGACGTCGTAGACCGGGGAGAACATGGAGGTGAGCTCAAGCTCGCAGCCGTTGCACGAGCCGGCGTCGACATGTCGCAGCTGAAGGGAACCGCGGTTACGCGCTGCCACTTCCTGAACGGCGGACGATCCGGATTCTGGTGAAGCGAGCGCAACCGGTCGGGCGCCCAAGCGGCGGGCCACTGCGGAGAGTCGCATATGACGAATACATCATTCCATCAGTACATATCTTGTCAAATTGATAGCCGGACACCGTCACGGCAGGAGAGCCCAGCGCCCTCGACTCAGTCGGCTGGGTCGAGCTCCTCGGGGTCGTCGAGCAGGACGCCTGCTTCGCGGGCCTCGACGCGGTCGAGCGGGAGTTGGTCGTCATCCAGCTCGTCGTCGAAGTCGATCTCACTGTCCTCGGAAACGAAATCAGCCGCGCCGGGCGCGATGAACGGGTCCGGCCGCTCCACTACCGGGAGGTCGTCCGGCGAACTGTCCTTGGTTGCCATTGGGCCAGGCGTCTCCTGGATCTGTTAGCTGACGGTGACTTCACACAGTCAAGCAGAGAACCCAGTCTGGCCGCCACGTCGACAGGAACGGCGCGCCGACAGCGCCTACGCGATACGCCCTGAACCCGATCCTGGAGTGACCATGGGCAACGGCGTAGGCGCCGTCACGGCAGACCTTGTCCTCGTAACGGCAGTCTTTCTTGTGCCGGCCGCGGCGGGACTGCTGTTCGCAGTGAAACTCCACGTCGAGTCACGCGCCGCGCAGTGCATCTTCGCGGTCGGTACACCCTGCGTGGCCGCGTATGCGGCGAGCGGTTTCTACCTCGTGTCGGCGCCGGTGGGACGAGTCTCCGAAATCACTGCATTTGTCGTGGTGACGGGCGCGGGCGCGACGATCGGAGCGCGCGACCCGGTCCGATCGCTGGCGGCATTGCGATGGTGGGCCGCGCCGGCCCTCATGGTGGTGGCGGCCTCGGCCTGCGTGCTTGGCATCGGCTTCCTGCACGGGGGAACGACGTTTCCACTTCGCGAGGCCGAGATCCGATTCATCCACCGGCTGGCCAACGACAATGTCCTCCCCCGGGCATTTGCCAAGCAGGCGCTCGCGGCGCAGCGACCACTTCCACACGTCCTGTCAGGGACCTGGTTGTCGAGCGACCGCCCACCGATGGAGACGAGCCTGTACCTGATGGTCCTAGCGGTGCTCCCGACGCAGGACCCCAGTGGGCTCCTCTTCGAGGCGCTCGGCACGCTGCTCCAGAGCTTGTGGATGCCGGCATTGTGGTGCCTGTTCACCGTTGTGCGCCTTCCGCGCCGGATGATCGCCATGGGCCGGGTCGCCGTGCTGCTGTCCGGCTTCACCATCTTCAACAGCTTCTACGTGTGGCCGAAGCTGTTCCCTGCCGCCTTCCTGGTCATGCTCGTCACCTTGGTGCTCACCGACGAGTGGTCGAGCGCCAGAACCCGCCTAACGGCGAGAGGACTACTCGCGGTGGACTTCGTGGCCCTTTGCCTTCGGCTCGACCCTTGCCTCCAGGACCTCCCTGGTTGCTCGACCGAAAGCCCGCAGGGCCGCCCGTAGCAGACTGACGAGTCTCGGGCTTTCCGGTGCCGGGATCTCTATGGCTACCCGTGCGACACCCGGTTCCTCTGGTTCGATGCAGGCACCTGCCGCCGCCAGCGTCTCGAGAATCTCGCGGTTGTCCCAGAGGATGTGGCTGACGAAGGTCGTGATCCCATTTTCACGCGCGTGATCAGCGAGCATCTGCAGGAGGAGGGTGCCGAGTCCCCGATGCTGGTAATCGTCGAGCACCGTTACCGCCGCCTCGGCTTGGCTGGGATGGGCAGGGTCGCGGATGTAGCGGGCGACGCCGATGCCCGGCTGGCCCGGCTCGTCGATCGCGAACGCAGCCCACGCGAAGTGATCGTGGTAGTCGAGATCGGTGAGGTACTCGAGATCGGCGTCAGACAGCCGAGACGGCGCCGTAAAGAACCGCAGGCGGCGGGCTTCCGCCGACAGGTGCTCGTAGCCAATCGCGAGCTCGTCTCGGTCGCTGCGCAAGAGCGGCCGCACGAGCACGCGGGTATGGTCAGCCAGCTCGTGGATTGAGCCGGTCAACCCAGGCACGGAGGTTGAAAGTGGCTCGAACATCACGGCGCTCTGCACGGCCGGGCTAGAGGCTGGTGTCTGCTCAGCTCCCGTAGAGGTCATCGATAACTGGGCCGTAGGCCCTCTCCACGACGGCACGCCGCACCTTGAGAGTCGGGGTCAGCTCGCCGTTCATGACCGTCAGGTCGTGGGGAAGGACGGCGAACTTGCGGATCGACTCCGCTCTTGACACCGACTCGTTGGCATCGTCGATCGCGGCCTGGACCTCTGCCAACAAAGCTGGATGATCTAGGGCTTGAGACACTTCTGTCGCATCCAGGGCAGTCTGGATCGCCCAGGTCGCGAACGCTTCCTCATCGATGGTGATCAGCGCCGCGACGAACGGACGGGCCTCGCCGACCACCACCGCCTGGCTGACCAGTGCGTGCGAGCGAATCCGGTCCTCCAGCGGCGCCGGCGCAACGTTCTTCCCAGCGGCCGTCACGATCAGCTCCTTCTTCCGTCCGGTGATGGCCAGGTAGCCCTCGTCGTCGAGGTCACCGATGTCGCCGGTCTTGAACCAACCGTCTGCATCGAAGGTCTCCGAAGTGGCTTGCTCGTTGTGCCAGTACCCCTCGAAGATCTGCGGGCCCTTGGCCAAGATCTCGCCGTCAGCGGCGATGCGGATGCTCGTGCCCATCAGCGCCTGCCCCACCGTGCCCGGCTTCCATGCACCGAGGCGGTTGACCGTCAGCGTCGGGCTGGTCTCGGTGAGCCCATAACCCTCGAACACCTTGACGCCCACACCGTTGAAGAAGTGGGTGAGACGCTCGCCTAGCGGGCCTCCACCGCTGAAGGCGAACCGAAGCCGGCCACCGAAAGCCGCCTCGACCTTCTTGTAGACGAGCTGATCGAACAACGCATGTTCCGCTGAGGTGAGGGGATGCGGCACGTGGCCGTCATGGTGCTTCGACCACTGCACAGCGACATCGGCAGCCTTGTTGAAGATCGCACCGTGGCCCTCGGCGTCTGCCTTCTGCTGCGCACCGTTGAACACCTTCTCGAAGATACGGGGCACGGCGGCAATCATCGTGGGCTGCACCATCGCGAACTCTTCGAGGAGCGCGCCCATGTCGGAGACGAAGACGCTCTTGGTTCCCCACTCCACGCCAACAAGGGTGATGATCTTCGCGAGCACATGGGCTAGCGGTAGGAACAGCAGGCTGACCTCATCATCGTGGAGCATCGGATCGATCGCGTCGAGGGTCTGCCACACGTTGACGCGGAGGTTCCCGTGCGTGAGGACGCAGCCCTTCGGCCGACCCGTCGTGCCGGATGTGTAGATGATCGTGGCAACGGTGGCGGCACCGAGGGAGTAGATCCGCTCATCGAGGGTGAAGTCGTCCACGACTTCTCCACGGCGGGCAAGCTCGTCCAAAGCGGAGTCGTCAATGACGAGGATCTCGGGACGCTCGTCTGCAACGATCCGAGTGCCCTCGTACAGCTCCCGCATCGCCGGTGTCTCCACGACGAGCATCTGGACGTTGGCGTCATCCACGATCCACTGCATCTGTTCAACCGACGACGTCTCGTAGATCGGAACGGTTACTCCGCCACTCGCGAGGATGGCATAGTCGAGCAGCAACCATTCCAACCTCGTCCGCGACATGATGGCAACTCTGCCGCCGGGCTCGAGCCCGCTCGCGACGATGCCCTTGGCTATGGCCCGGCAACGTTCGTAGAACTCGCCCGCGGTCACGTCGACGAAGTGGTCGCCATCCCGGTAGGCGGCCATGACCCTGTCGGGCTCCTTCTCGGCGCGCTGGATCACGGGTACGAGCAGATTGGCATCCGGCGGAAGGACATCCATGGGGGGACCAGACGTCTCGCGCATCACCATCACCTCTTCCGCCGGGTCGTCCGACTCCGGCTCATCTCATCGTCAATTAGTTCTTCACCAAGCTTGCAGACGTGCGCGACCCCAAGACAAGAGGCGAAAGTCACTTGTCTTGCAGAGCTGGGCAGGTGAACGGCGGCTTGATCTGCTACGGGCGATTTCGTCCGTAGCGTTCGTGGCTCTCTACCCATGCTCCCGCAAGCACGGCCGCCCCGAGCGAGAGCTCTCCACACCACACCGTGGCGGCGACGATCTCCGCGAGCTTGCGTACCTTCCCGTCGCCGTAGCAGGCCATGATTTCGAGGCATTCTCGCTGGGTTGGCAGACCCGTTCCACCGCCGTACGTGGCGACGATCAGGGACGGGATCGTGATCGAGAAGTAGTAGCCGTCATCTTCGGTCTTCTCGGCGTGCACGATCGCGGTGGATGACTCCGCAACGTTGGCGGCATCTTGTCCGGTCGCTATGAACATTGCCGCGATGCAATTGGCGGAGTGGCTGGCGTTGCTGTTGGATCCGGCGAGGAAGCTGGCGGCGTTCGCTGTCAGCCGGCCTTGCATGAGCTGGCTGGCTCGCACGCCCAACTCCTGCTCGAGAAGGTTGCCCGGGATTGTCGCCTCGGCAACGACCCGCTTGCCGCGGACGGTAAGCGAGTTGAGAGCTGAAGCCTTCTTGTCCGTGGCCATGCCACCTTCGAGCTGGAAATACCGGATGCCGGCATACTGCTCGCAAATCCAATCGCAGGACGCCGAGGTAGCTTTGCCAACCATGTTCTGCCCCGCCGCGTCGCCGGTGGTGAAGTTGAACCGGAGATGGAGGAAGCGGCCGAGCGAGTACTGCTCGATGTGGCGCAGTCTGGCCCAATTGCTCGACGCGTCCGCCTGCTCCTTGATGGCGGCGAAGTTCCCTACCACCCACTCCCCGAAGTTCCGGGCGGCTCGGGCGTCGTCGAAGCCGAAGACGGGCGCACGCTGCATGGCGTCGTCGGTGATGGTGGTTGTCACGCCCCCGGCTTGACGGGCCAGCTTCATTCCCCGGTTGTAGCTGGCGACGAGCGATCCTTCCGTCGTTGCGAGGGGCACCAGGAACTCACCTCGAGCGTGTTCCCCACGCACAAGCAGAGGGCCGGCGATCCCAATCGGTACCTGAGCCACGCCGACAAAGTTCTCGATGTTGCCTGGCAGCAGCGACGGATTGAACGAGAACTGGCTGAGGTGGCTGAGCTCTACTCCCGTGTGCTCGCACACGTAATCCCGGCGACTGCTGGCCTGCTCGGTCGTGTAGTCGTCGACCGTTGACCGAGGAATGCTTCTCATGCCGACTGTCTCCTCGTGTGGCGAGATCGGGAAGGGCTGTGGACACCGTACGCCTTCGCGCCTCGGCGAAGAAGGGAAGTTCAGGGCTTGGTAAGCAGTTTGGAGAGGCACCCCGCTCGATCCAGAACCCGCGGCGTTGGAGTACGGTGGATGACCGCGCGCGATTCGGGTACGAAGGCTTGCCATGACGACATCTTTGGGCAGCAGCTGCAGGATCGCTGGCCCGCGACTTCTCGGTCCGCGGATCACCCGTGGTCTGCTGGACAGGTTGGCGGGCCGCGTTCTGACCACCGGGCGCAGAGAGCCGATGGTGATCGAGATGCCCTCGACGGGCGACGTGCTGGGTCATGTGCCTCACAGCACAGTGGACGACGTCGCAGCGGCGGCCGAGGTTGCGCGCAAGGCCCAAGTCGACTGGCAGCAGGTGCCCGCCACCGATCGAGCGAAGGTGTTGCTCCGCTTTGCCCAGCTCGTGCTCGACAGGCAGGACGAAGCGCTCGACCTGATACAGCTCGAGAATGGCAAGGCACGCCGGCACGCCTTCGAGGAGATCATCGATGTCGCGCAGGTGAGCCGGTACTACGCACGCACCGCCCCGGGATATCTGCGGCCGCACCGCCGCGCGGGAGCCTTTCCTGTTCTGACAAGGACTTGGGAGTACCGTCACCCCAAGGGTCTGGTCGGTGTCATATCGCCTTGGAACTACCCGCTGACGCTTGGCATTACTGATGCTCTTCCCGCACTCGTCGCGGGCAACGCCGTCATCGCGAAGCCGGACAAACAGACGCCGTATTCGGCGCTCTGGGCAGCGGAGCTCATCGAAGAGGCCGGACTGCCGCCGGGCGTGCTTCAGGTTGTGACGGGACCGGGCGCGGAGCTTGGCACGTCTCTCATCGAGCTCAGCGACTTCGTCATGTTCACCGGGAGCACCCGGGTCGGGCGCGTCGTGGCCGCCCAAGCGGCCGAGCGGCTCATCGACTACTCGATGGAGCTCGGAGGCAAGAACGCGATCCTCATCCTCGCCGATGCTGATCTCGACAGAGCCGTCCCGGGGGCCGTGCGTGCTGCGTTCTCGAGCAGCGGTCAGCTGTGCATTTCGATGGAACGGATGTATGTCGACGCCGCGGCCTGGGACGAGTTCGTTCCCCGATTTGTCGCGGCCACGCGATCGCTTCGGCTCGGGCATTCGCTCGACTACAAGCCGGACATGGGAACGCTCACCTCGGCTGCCCAGCTCGACACCGTGGTCCGCCATGTCAGTGACGCTATTGACAAAGGGGCGACGCTCCTGGCCGGCGGCGGGGCGCGACCGGACATCGGTCCTTACTTCTTCGAGCCTACGGTCCTCACGGACACCTTGCCGGAAATGACCCTTTATGCAGAGGAGACCTTCGGACCGGTGATCTCCGTATACCGGGTGAACGGAGCAGACGAAGCAATCGGACGAGCAAATGACAGCAACTACGGGCTGAACTTCTCGGTCTGGACGCGCGACACGGGCAAGGGACGCCACATCGCCAGTCAGCTACAGGCCGGAAGCGTCAACGTCAACGAGGCATACGCGGCGAGCTGGGGTTCGGCCGACGCCGCGATGGGCGGCTGGAAGGCTTCAGGCGTTGGGAGCCGGCACGGCGAACACGGGATCCTCAAGTACACGAAGGTGCAGACAGTGTCGATCCAGCACATCGTTCCCATAGCTCCGCCAGCCTTCGTCTCACCGACGGTGTACGCGAAGGCCATGACGGCCGTGATGCGCACATTGCAGCGCCTGCCCGGCCGGACGTAGAGAGGCCAACCCAGTGCGTGGTCGCGATGGCGCCGCCGAGGGCCGGGACTACATCGTCGGCGAGTACGACGTCATCGTGATCGGGTCGGGTTTCGGCGGAGCCGTGGCCGCCCTGCGGCTCACCGAGAAGGGTTACCGGGTCGGCGTGCTTGAAGCCGGCCGACGCTTCGCAGACTCGGATTTCCCGAAAAGCTCCGCCGACGTGCGCAACTTCCTCTGGGCTCCCAAGCTGGGTTGCAAGGGCATCCAGCGCATCCACCTGCTAAAGGATGTAGTGGTCCTGGCCGGTGCCGGCGTCGGGGGAGGCTCTCTCAACTACGCCAACACCCTCTATCGGCCGCAGTCCCCCGCCTTCTACAACGACCATCAATGGGCGCACATCACCGACTGGCGCGAGGAGCTCGCTCCCTTCTACGACCAGGCGGAGAGGATGCTCGGGGTGGTGACCAACCCGACGATGACGCCAGCCGACGAGGCACTGAAGAAGGTGGCGGAGGAGATGGACGTTGGCGACACGTTCATGATGGCGAGGGTGGGCGTGTTCTTCGGCCGCGAGGGTCGCAAGGAGCCGGGAGTCGAGGTCGACGACCCCTACTTCGGCGGCGTTGGGCCGCGCCGGGCCGGGTGCACCGAGGTCGGTGAGTGCATGACCGGCTGCAGGCACAACGCCAAGAACTCCCTGCCGAAGAACTACCTCTACCTTGCGGAGATGGCAGGCGCGGTCGTGTTCCCAGAGACGACGGTATTAGGTGTGCGGCCGCTCGGACACGGCGAGTACGCCATCGATACCGAGCGCACCGGCTCCTGGCGCGGCCGACGGACGGGCAGGACCTTCAGGGCTGAGCACGTCATCTTCGCTGCTGGCACCTACGGCACGCAACGTCTGCTGCACCAGATGAAAGCAGATGGCTCGCTTTCGAAGCTCTCTGACCGCCTCGGCTTCCTCACTCGCACCAATTCCGAGGCACTGTGCGCAGCATCAGGAACGCTCCGCCACCGCCACCGTTACGACTTCACGAGAGGTGTCGCGATCACGTCGTCGATTCACCCCGACGAGGAGACCCACATCGAGCCTGTCCGCTATGGCAAGGGCGCGCAGTCGATGGCTCTGCTCAGCACCGTGATGACCGACGGCGGAGGAATGGTGCCGCGGTGGCTGCGCTGGATCGGCCAGGTGGCGCGGCATCCGGGTCAGGTCGTCTCTGTGTACGTGGGACTCGGCAGCTGGTCGCGCCGCACCGTGATCGGCCTGGTCATGCAGAGCAAAGACAACTCCATCACTGTCTCGGCGAAGCGGACGGGGTCGGGACGAATCAAACTCACTTCGCAACAAGGTCACGGCGTGCCCAGCCCGACGTGGATCCCGGTCGCCAATGAGGCCATAAGACGCCTTGCCAAGCACATCGGCGGCAAGCCCTACAGCACCCTCGGCGAGATCCTAGACATCCCGATGACCGCCCATCTCCTCGGAGGCTGCCCGATCGGCGACTCTCCCGAGACGGCCGTCATCGACCCTTATCACCGTATGTACGGACACCCCGGGCTGCACGTCGTCGACGGTGCAGCGGTCTCGGCCAACCTTGGCGTCAACCCGGCCCTCACGATCACCGCCCAGGCCGAACGCGCGATAGCGATGTGGCCGAACAAGGGCGAGGAGGATCTGCGCCCGGCGCCCGGCGAGCCGTATCGACGAGTCACGTCCGTACCGCCTCGCAGACCAGCTGTCCCACGTGACGCCCCCGCCGTTCTGCGGTTCACGAAAGAAAGTTAGATACGCCAGCTCACCCGCGCCCGGACCCCAGAACAGCCTCGGCGGCGGCCTGGATGACAGCTGCCGCGTCCGCCGCGCTGTGAGTCCCCAAGAGACAGTCCCGAACTGCGGACCATCCAGCGTCCTCGATCTCGGGGAACCGAGCGAGGGACGGATAGGTGATCATCGCCTCATCGACCATGCGCCGGGTGATCGCGAGCCGCTCCCTGTCGAGCTCGTTGCAGGGCTCGACGGCTGCCAGCGCCGCCTCGTTCGCGCAGATCGTTCCCCCGGTGGCATCGAGGGCGTGCATCTCGGCGCTCGACAGTCGGGTGAGCAGGTCGAGCGCGCCGTCGAGGTCACCGCATGTCGACGGGATCGCCCACGCGTGGCAGCCGGCATACGAGACCCGCCTCGCCGGCCCGGCTAGGTACGGGTAGGGCCGGAGCACCCCGGCGAGAGCGTTGTCGCGGATCGCTCCGAAGCCGCCCGGCCAAACCCCCGCCATGTCGACTCGGCCTGAGAGCAAGGCGGCGTCGACGTCGTCGTAGTGCCATTGCGGGAGATCAGCGGGGGCTCGGCTCGCCAGCTCCGCCAGAAGTTCCATCGCCGTGATCGCATCCGGAGTCGCCATCGTCGGCTGGAGCTCATCGTCGAAGAGGCGTCCCCCGAGGCCTGTCACGATCTCGAAGAACGTCCCGAACAGCCCCGACTCCCTGCCGGGGAAGCCGAAGCTTGCGGTTGAGCTCACGAGATCGTCCCAAGTGTCAGGAGCCGTCTCGACTCGGTCATTGCGCACCCAGAGCACTCGGACGTCGATGCAGCGCGGGAGGCAGTAGAGCTCGCCCGCAAAGCGGCACAGGTCGACGGCTCGCGGTGCGAGGCCCTCCACGACCGCAGGGTCCACGACCTCGTCGAGCGAGCGGAGGCGGGCGGCTTGGGAGGGCGCGTACTTCGAGTGGGTAGAGATGAGATCCAAGCGCTCGCCGGCCGCGAGGAGGTCGGCCACCGTGCGGTTGAGCGTGGGATGGTCGGCATGGACCACGACCTCAATCTCGCTCGGAGGCATCGCGTCGTAGAGGTGGTCGTACATGGGACCGCCAACGAGTGCGACGCGGATCGTCACGTGACGATGCGGACGCCGGTGATACCGCCGTCGAGGAGGAAGTCGGCGCCAGTCGTGAACGTCGAGTCGTCTGCCAGGTAGGCGACGGCTGCCGCCACTTCCTCGCAGGAGACGAGCCGGCCGAGGGGCTGACGGCGGCGGAGCGCCTCGTGGCCCGCGGCGGGGTCCGGCTGCGCATCGACGAGGCGCTCGACCCACGGGCTCGACACGGTGCCGGGCGAGACGCAGTTGACGCGGATCCCATGCGCGACCTCGTCGGCAGCCATCGAGCGGGTGAGAGCGAGCACCGCCCCTTTTGAGGCACCGTACACCGCCCGATCGACCAGTCCGACAGACGCGACCACCGAGCACGTGTTGACGATGGCGCCCCGCCCAGCGGCCCGCATGACCGGGAGCGCCGCCCGGCACATGTTGGCGACGCCGAAGACGTTGACGGCGAAAACCCGCTCCCAGTCCTCGGGCGTGGAGGCGACGACGTCGCCAACCGCTCCGATTCCAGCGTTGTTGCACAGCACGTCGATGCGACCGTGCTGCGACACGACGCTCTCGACCGCCGCCTGGCAGTCGGCCGGCTTGGATACATCGAACCCGTCGACGAGATCGAGCCCTACCGTGACGTCGCTGAGTGACTCGAAGCGCTCGACAAGAGCGCTGCCGATGCCACCACTCGCGCCGGTGATCACAACGACCCGTGCCGTCATCTCGTCCCTCCTGGCTCAGCCGGAGTGCGAGTCGCCGAGCGCTTGTATCTGTGATGCTGTCGCATGGTCTCTCTCTCCTCCGATCTCTTGTCCCCGGTGCCGGGCCCGGCTACACAGTGACACGCATCACGGGCGCTCGGACCCTTGACGTTCGAGCACGGACATCTCAGACGCTTGCCGGCTCGGACGCGGTGCATCAGGACCCTGATTACTCGGCCGCGTATGTGTTTCTCGCGACAGACGGCCCGCACGAGGGTGTCGGGATGACGTTCACGATCGGGCGGGGTAACGACCTGTGCTGCGCGGCGATCGAGGCTCTCGTACCGCTCGTGGTTGGGCGGGAGCTCGAGGAGCTGGCGGGCGAAGGGGCAGGCATGTGGCGGCGGCTCGTCAACGATGGCCAGTTGCGCTGGCTTGGACCCGAGAAAGGTGTGATCCACCTCGCCACGGCGGCGGTCGTGAACGCCATCTGGGACCTGCGCGCGAAGGTCGCCGGCCTCCCGCTCTGGCGGCTTGTCTGCGAGCTGAGCGCCGAGGAGCTGGCCGACTCGGTCGACTTCCGCTATTTGACCGACGTGCTCGACCGCGACCGCGCGCTCGACATCCTGCGGGCGGCCGAGCCCTCCCGCGCCGCACGGATTGTCGAGCTTCAGAGGGACGGGTATCCCGCCTACATCACTTCGGCCGGCTGGCTCGGCTACGAGGAGTCAAAGGTGCGACAGCTCTGTCAGGAAGCACTCGTGGACGGCTGGCGCAGCTTCAAGACCAAGGTCGGCATCGACGTCGCGTCGGACGTGCGCCGCTGCGAGGTCATGCGGGAGGAGATCGGGGACCTGCCACTCATGGCCGACGCCAACCAGGTTTGGGACGTTGGGGAGGCAATCGAGTGGATGCGCCACTTGGAGCCGTTCAATCTGCGCTGGATCGAGGAGCCGACGAGCCCCGACGACGTCCTCGGGCACGCGGCAATCCGAGCGGCGGTCGCCCCGGTCGGTGTCGCGACCGGTGAGCACGCGGCCAATCGGGTCATCTTCAAACAGCTCCTGCAGGCGGGCGCGATCGACTACTGCCAGATTGACGCCTGCCGGCTCGGCGGCGTGAACGAGGTGCTAGCGGTGCTGCTCCTGGCTGCCACTTTCGGTGTGAGCGTCTGCCCACACGCGGGCGGGATCGGGCTCTGCGAGTACGTCCAGCACCTCGCAGCGATTGACTACGTATGTGTCAGCGCGAGTCTGGAGGACCGCACAGCTGAGTTCGCCGACCACCTGCATGAGCACTTCGTCAACCCGGCTCAGGTGGGGAACGGCCGGTACATCCTGCCGTCGGCGCCGGGGTACTCGATCGACATGTGGCCGGAGTCGTATGCCGCGCTCCGGTATCCCGACGGCGAAGTCTGGCGATCGTGAGCGCGGCTGCGCCCCCCGGTCGCTGGCAGGAAGCTCGACGGCTCGGCCTCTCCGGGCCAGAGGTGACTGGGCTCGGGCTCGGCTGTGCGCCGATAGGCAATCTGTACGCGCCCGTCTCCGAGGAGGACGCCGTCGCGACGGTTACCGCAGCGTTCGACGCAGGCATCCGATATTTCGACACAGCGCCTCTCTATGGGCATGGCCTGTCGGAACGCCGCCTCGGAGCCGCGCTAGCCCGGTACCCGCGGGACGACTACGTGGTCTCGACGAAAGTCGGCCGGCTCGTGCGGGAGGACTACGCCGGGCTTGGCACTCGGGGAATCTTCGATGGCGTGCGCGGCGAGGTGGAGTGGGACTTCTCGGCGGCCGGCGTGCAACGGTCGCTCGTCGACAGCCTCGAGCGGCTCGGCATGGACCGCATCGACATCGCTCTCGTCCATGACCCTGACGATCACGAGGAAGAAGCGCTCGCAGTCGCCCTTCCGGCGCTGATCTCCCTCCGAGAGCAGGGCGTGGTGCGCGCCGTCGGGTGCGGCATGAACCAGACGGCCATGCTCGAGCGCTTCGTCGAACGGGTTGACCTCGACTGTGTCCTGCTCGCGGGGCGTTACTCGCTGCTCGACCGCAGCGGGGCCGATCGGCTTCTCCCGCTGTGCGAAGATCGGGGAGTCGGGGTCATCCTCGGCGGGGTGTTCAACAGCGGCGTTCTCGCCGACCCGGTGCCCGGCGCCTCCTATGACTACAGCAAGGCTCAGCCAGAGATCCTCGTCCGTGCCCGGAGGATGCAGGAGATGTGCGGTAAGGCTGGGCTCTCGCTCCAAGCAGCGGCACTGGCGTTCGCTTCTGGCCACTCGGCTGTGACGACCCTCGTGATCGGCGCCAGGAGCTCGGCCGAAGTCAACGCAGATCTCACCGCGGCCGATTCGCCGGTGCCGCCGGAGCTCTGGGCAGCCTTGGAGGGCATCTGAGCGCTCGCTCCGCCAGGCGACGGAAGCGGAGGCCGAAGGTTGCGGGAGCGCTCAGTGTCAAGGCTCGAGCTGCCGGGCAGGAAGCTCGATGAGCGACCGGTCAAGGTCGCCGACTGAGTCGGTGCCGACGAGGCTCATTGTGCGGACGAGGTCGGCGTGCAGCCACTGCAGGACGCGATCGACACCGCGTTCTCCGGCCGCGCCGAGGCCGTAAAGGTACGCGCGCCCAGCCATGGCAGCGTTCGCACCTGCGGCGACTGCCTTGAGGATGTCACTGCCACGCCGGACTCCGCCGTCGCAGATGATCTCGGCGCGATCGCCGACGGCATCTGCGATCGGAGCCACGAGGTCGATCGGAGCGGGTGCTCCATCGAGTTGGCGACCTCCGTGATTCGATATGGCGATGGCCTCAATTCCCGCGTTGGCGGCTATGACGGCGTCCGCGACTGTCTGGATCCCCTTGATCACGATCGGCCCTTCCCACACCGAGCGCAGCCAGTCGACGTCGTGCCATGACAGGGAAGAGTCGAATTGGGTGTTGATGTAGTCAGACAAGGTCACTGGCGACGCACCATCGCCCACACTGCGGCCAACCACGTTGGCGAATCGGATCGGCTCGCTCCGAAGGAACCTCCATGTCCAGCCGGGGTGGAGGATGCCGTCGACGAAGGTGCCGGGCCCGACCGTCGGCGGAAGCGAGAAGCCGCGTCTGACGTCGCGTTCGCGTCGTCCCAATACGGCAGTGTCGACCGTGAGGACCAGGGCTTCGAAGCGGGCCGCGGCAGCTCGTTCGATCATCTCCTTCACGAGGCCGCGATCTCTAAAGACGTAGAGCTGGAACCACAGACGCCCGTCGCTCACCTCGCGCACCTCTTCGATTGAGCGCGTACTCAGGGTGGAGAGGGTGTAGGGAAGGCCCGCCCGTTCGGCAGCACGGGCTACGGCGAGCTCGCCGGCTGGGTCGGCGATACGCGTGAATCCTGTCGGCGCGAGCACCAGCGGATAGGCGACTGGCTTACCCAGGATCGTTGTCGCGGTGTCGATCTTGCTCAAGCCTCGAAGGACGCGCGGCCGGTACTTGATCGCGGCGTAACCGTGCTGGTTGGCTGCGAGAGTGCGTTCGTCCTCGGCTGCACCGTCGATGTAGTCAAAGACTCCACCCGGTAGGCGGCGCTTCGCGATGCGTCGCAGGTCCTCGACCGACGCGGCCCTCGCGAGCCGGCGTTCGTCCAAGTCGGTCGCCACTGGGCCAAGTCGCACCACGGAGCGCAGAGTCTTGTAGGGGTTCATGACGGCTCATATCTCCGCTCATGCACGGACGCGATGCCGGGTTGGCGGGAGGCGGCCCGCCGGCCCCTACCTGCGATCATGACTCACCTGCTGTATCCCTCATCGGAGAAGGTGGCCATACGCTCTGAGGTGCGGGGTCTGACCGAGCTGACTCACTGCTGACGGGTGCGGGACCAATGCCGAGAGCACGGTAGGTCCATCCAGCGTCGTCCCATAGTTCCGGGTCCAAAACGTTGCGGGCATCGATGATGTTCTTGCGGTTGACGATTCCTTCAAGATCGGCGGGCTGGAGTGCGGTGAACTCTGCCCACTCGGTCAGCAAGAGGACGATGCTCGCGTCCTTGGCCGCTGTGCTCATGGAGTCCGCGTACCTGAGCTCGGGGCGCACGCCGGCGGCATTCGCCATTGCCACTGGGTCGTACACCGTCACTAGGGCGCCAAAGCCATGGAGGATCTGGGCGACATCAAGCGCTGGTGAGTCCCGGACATCGTCTGAGTCCGGTTTGAACGCGGCACCGAGCACGCATACCGGTACGCCGGACACGTCACCGCCCGCGAGCTCAAGCGCCAGATCCACCGTGCGGGACCGTCGGCGGAGGTTGATCTTCTCAACTTCCCGCAGGAAGCTGAGCGCCTCTGGGACACCGAGTTCGTCGGCTCGGTCCATGAATGCCCTGAGGTCTTTGGGCAGGCAACCGCCGCCGAAGCCGAGCCCGGCGCGAAGGGATTTATCGCCGATCCGCGGGTCGGCACCGAGTATCGCTGACAACACCCGTACGTTGGCGCCGGAAGCTTCGCAGACTTCGGCCATGGCGTTGATGAAGGAGATCTTCGTCGCCAAGAAGGCGTTAGCCGCGACCTTCGCGAGCTCAGCGGTCTCGAGCGTGGTCGAGAAGAGGCGTGACCCGGTGGCGAGCTGCCGGGCGTAGGTCTGCCGAAGTATCTCCTCTGCCCGCTGCGAGGTCACCCCAACGACAATCCGGTCCGGAGCCAGTGTGTCGGCAACCGCCATGCCTTCCCGCAAGAACTCAGGATTCCACGCCAGCTCCACGTCATGGCCGGCGCCAGCGAGCTCATGGCTGAGCGCTCGCGCGGTACCAACGGGGACCGTTGATTTCCCTACGATCAGCGCCGACTTGCCGAGCAGCGGCGCCAGGGTCCAGATGCAGCGCCGGACCTGGCTCAGGTCGGCGCCTTCGCTTCCCGGTAGCTGTGGCGTGCCGGTGCAGATGAAATGCACATTACCGAAGGCGGCTGCGTCCTCGTAGGAGGTAGTGAATCGCAGCCGCCCTGAACTCAGTTCGGCCGTGAGCAGCTCGGACAGGCCAGGCTCGTAAAGCGGCATCCTGCCGGCCACGAGCTCGGCGACCTTGGCCGAGTCGATATCGACTGCAAGAACCTCGAAACCGAGGCTGGCCATGCACGCGGCGTGCGTAATGCCGAGGCGCCCGGCTCCGAATACTGTCAGCCGCTGCGAACCGCTCATCGCCAGCTCCAATGGAGTAGCTCATCTGCGGCCGACTTAGTCGAGCGCGGCTGCTTAGGGGAATAGGTTCGTGCTATCACTGATCGCCACCGGCCCCTTTCCTGCCCTGGCGCCGCATGGCGAACATTGTTACCTGGTCGCTGCCGCAGCGCATACGCCACGACTTCAAGCTGGTTCAGGTTATCACCAGCGCATGGGGCGAAACGGTGCTTGCCGACACCTCGGTGGTGGTTCGGCCGAACACTCCGGGTTCGCCTTGGCCGCACACTAAGCTCGCTCCCGACCAGTACCGGATAACCGGCATCGGGGCCACCCGCATAATAAGAGGTCGAGATTGTGAGCTCGGTGTGGAAGCAGAAGCGGGCGGGTGGCCTCAGCACACCACGGCTGGCGGCCGGGGCGGCCGGGGGAACCCCGGCATAGTAATGAAGCGTCGTTCGACTCGCGATGGTCGCCCTTTCGGCGCGGTAGGCGCTCTGGCGCTTTGCGCGTCATCGATGCTTACCATCGGGCTCGCGACACCCTCGATCGCTGCTGCCACCCAAGCCGCTGTCGAGTTGAGTGGCACCCACGCCTTCGGATGGGGACTCGACTACCCCGACGCCGTCGCGGCCGACGCGGGGGACCTCTTCGTGGCCAATGGCGGTGGCAACTCGGTCACAGAGCTCAACACCTCGACCGGAGCCCTCGTGCGGGTGATCTCCGGCCCGAGTTACGAGTTCGACGACCCCGACGCCCTCGCAGTCGACGGCGGGGACCTCTTTGTCGCCAACTCGAGTGGCACGTCAGGCGTCTTTTGCGTAGCGGGCTGCACCCAGAGAGGCAGTCGGGTCCGAGGTCCCCACCGTCCAGCCAACGAGGTCACAGAGCCGAACTCGGTCACAGAGTTGAGCGCCTCGACGGGCGCCCTCGTGCGGGTGATTTCCGGCACGAGCTACGAGTTCAACTACCCCGACGGCATCGCGGCCGACGGCGGGGACCTGTTTGTGGCCAATGGGGGCGGCGAGTCCATAACCGAGTTCAGCGCCTCGACCGGCGCCCTCGTGCAGGTGCTCTCCGCCTCGAGCTACGGCTTCAACTATCCCGGCGCCATCGCAGCCGACGCCGGGAACCTCTTCGTGGCAGATCTCGCGCTCAACACGGTCACCGAGTTCAGCGCCTCGACCGGCGCCCTAGTGGGCGTGCTTCCCAGCTCGAGCTACGAGTTCGATTACCCCGACGCCATCGCAGCCGACGCCGGAGACGTCTTCGTGGCAAATTTCGTTGGCAACTCGGTCACAGAGTTGAGCGCCTCGACCCACGCCCTCGTGCGGGTGGTCTCCGCCTCGAGCTACAAGTTCCACGGCCCGGACGCCATCGCAGCCGACGCCGGGGATCTGTTCGTGGCCAACTCAAGTGGCAACTCGGTCACAGAGTTCAAAGCCTCGACGGGCGCCCTCGTGCAGGTGGTCTCCGCCTCGAGCTACAAGCTCGACGGCCCTGAAGCCATCGCGGCGGACGGCGGTGACCTGTTCGCGGTCAACGAGGGTGGGAACTCGGTCACAGAGCTGCGGGCTTCGAGCGGTGCGCTCGCGCGGACTGTCTCCGGTTCGAAGTACAAGTTCGAGATCCCGTACGCCATCGCAGCCGACGGCGGGGACCTGTTCGTGGCCAATGGGGGTGGCAACTCGGTCACAGAGCTGAGCGCTTCGACGGGTGCCCTGCTGCGGGTCGTCTCCGGTTCGAAGTACAAGTTCGACATCCCCTACGCCATCGCAGGCGACGCCGGGGACCTGTTCGTGGCAAATGGGGGTGGCAACTCGGTGACAGAGCTGAGCGCCTCGACCGGCGCCCTCGTGCGGGTGATCTCGGGTGCGAGCTACAAGCTCGACGACCCCTTCGCCATCGCAACAGACGCTGGGGACGTGTTCGTCGTCAATTGGGCGGGAAACTCGGTGACAGAGCTGAGCGCCTCGACCGGCGCCCTCGTGCGGGTGATCTCGGGCGCGAGCTACAAGCTCGATGACCCCGCCGACATCGCAGCCGACGACGGCGACGTCTTCGTGGCCAATTCGAGTGGCAACTCGGTCACAGAGCTCAGCGCCTCGACCGGGGCTCTCGTGCAGGTGATCTCCGGCCCGAGCTACAAGTTCGACGAACCCGACGCCCTCGCCGCCGATGATGGCGACGTCTTCGTCGCCAATTACGCTGGCAACTCGCTCTCAGAGCTGAGTGCCTCGACCGGCGCCCTCGTGCAGGTGGACTCCGGTGCGAGCTACGAGTTCGACGACCCCGCCGCTATCGCAGCCGACGGTGGGGACGTGTTCGTGGCCAATTCGAACCTGTTCGTGGCAGGCACGAGTGGCAACTCGGTCACGGAGTTGAGCGCCTCGACCGGCGCCCCAGTGCAGGTGGACTCCGGTGCGACCTACGAGTTCGGCGGGCCGGACGCCATGGCGGTCGACGCCGGGAACCTGTTCGTTGCCAACTTTGGCGCGCAGTCGGTCAGCTCCTTCGTCGCCCCTTAGGTCCAGCTCCGGCAGACGATCGACAGGGCTCTACGACCCGGGTTTCGAACTGGTCTCACTTGCGACGAACGCGTCCCCTGCGACCGCGTACACCCCACCGCCTGCCTCGCAGTTGCCCGTCGAGACGCACGACAGTGAGTAGAGCGTCTCGTCATTTCCGAGGTCGCCGATCTCGAGTGTGTGACCCCAGGTGGCCTTGCTCTCGGCGACGACGAAGACCACAAGGCGGCCGGAGGCGAGCGTGAGAACGCCACCGGCCGTGCAGTCGCCCGTGCCCACGCACGACACGGCTACGACCAGTGCCGAGTTGCCGGTATTGAGCACACTCGTGCCAGGCACCTCCTCCCCGGTTCCCCACTTGCCGTTGATCTGGCTGACGACGAACGCCTGTTGTGTGCTGCCGCTGTCGGTGTAGAACCCGCCCGCAGCGCAGTTACCTGCCGACGAGCACGAGATCTGATCTATGCCGGCGCCAGCTCCGGCGCTAAAGCCGTTGACTCCGGCGACCAGCCGCGCGCTGTCCCAGACCCCGTGCTTCTCGTTCACGACGAACGGCACGGCGTTATACCCGCCATCGGAGTAGATACCGCCCCCGCCGCAGTTGCCGGGCGATGTGCACGACACGGAGTTCAGCTGGCCGTACCCACCCTTGTTCAGCGCTTTCAGTCCTGGCACGCCCTCGGCAGTGCGCCACACGCCTTTCACCTCATTGACGACGAGCCCCTGCTGGCGATGTGAGGCGTCCGTGTAAAGACCGCCCGCGCTGCAGCTGCCCGCCCCCGCACACGAGACGTCGCTGAGCGCGGCGAACCCACCCCGGTTGAGCGCCCCGAGGCCTGGCACTTCGCGCGCCTTGGCCCAGACCCCGTCCATGCTGGTGAGGACGAACGCCTGGGTGTGATGTGACGCGTCCACGTAAGACCCGCCCGTCGCGCAATCGCCTCGCGCGCCGCACGATACTGACGCTATAGAGGCGTCGTCGCCCCGGTTGAGTGCTGCCAAGCCTGGCGCCTCGCGCGTCTTGCCCCACACGCCCTTCGTCTGAATGTCGACGTACACCGTGCCGCTGTATGTCCCAGCCGCCGCGCACGTCCCTGGCGACACGCATGAGACGAACCACATGATGTCCTCTCCCGCAGCCCCCGGGACGGACTCCGCCTTGGCCCACACGCCTTTCGTCTCGCTGTCGACGAAACCTGATCCGCCACCGCCGCAATAGCCCACAGCAGTGCACGACACAGACAACAAGTCCGCTCCAGGCCCAGTCCCTGGCAACCGCTCGGCCTTACCCCAGTTACCGGTATGGGCAGCCGTAGGCACGCCGTCGCTGGCGGACGCAGTCGTCCCGACGCCATCGGCCGCGATCAGCGGAAGGCCGACCGCCATAGCGGCGATGCTCGCCGCGAGCCGCTTATTCATCGCCGTGCTCCATTGCGCCCGATCAGCCGGACGGGCCGATCGCAAGGCAGGACGTACAGCTGTACGCCCTCAGGTCTGGTTCGACCAGCGTGACGTTGAGCGCTTCGCCTGCTAGGGCGTCGGATAGCACCTCGACTGAGACCGAGGCGGTCGTGGAGCTCGTGATCTGCACCGACAGCACCTCCGCTTGGGCACTGGAGACGATGACGTTGGCCGGCGACGTGAATCCTCCCGTCGAGGTGAGAGTCAGCGTCGACGTGGTGCCCACGTCGGCAACGCTCGGCGACACGCCGAGCGGCGTGGATTGAGCCGGCGTCGTCACTGCGTATTCGATCAGGGGCAGAGCCGATGACTGATCGCCTATCAGCAGGTCGTTGCCGTCGAAGACCGGCTGCGCGAACTCTTGTCGTGGCTGGGTCGAGATGTAGTCCAGGATCTTCCCGGTGCTCGCCGACAACAGGTAGACGCCGGTATCCCCGACCTTCGGCGCGTCGTAGACCGGCGCTGCTATGACGCCAGCCCCGTCTTCCGACGGGCTGCCCACCACCCAGCCCGGTAGACCGGTCTCCCAGACGGGCTTACCTGTGGTCGGATCGAGAGCCTGCACCGAACCGTTGTATGTAGTCCCTTTGATGGTGACAATGCTGCCGCCGCCCTCGATCAGCTCCTTGCCGTTCCAGATGGCAGCTGAGTCGCACTCGTTGGCGAGCGGCCCTGTCGTGGGAACGCCGATGCGCCGTTCCCAGAGCGGCCCGGCGTCTGCGTCGTAGGCCCGCACTGCGTAGTAGATGCCGTTCTTGTTGCACGCCCCGACCATGGTCGTCGCGACCCCGGATGGATCGGCGGTGAAGACAGTCGGCGAACCGCCGAAGTCGGAGTCCCCGATCGCCTGGCTGGAGGGAACCATGAAGGAGCCGAGCAGCTTCAGAGTCGTCCCGTTGAGCACGACGATTGACTCGGCCTCGGGTATCTGGTCGTTTCCGACTGAGTTGCCGGTCGACACGGCGACGTCGCCGTTTGGCAGTACGGCTGCGCTGGTCCAGATGCTGCCGCCGACCACGTTCGCTGGCAGTGAGTCCCAGTACGCGAGCCGCTTGCCCGTGTGCTGGTCGATCTCGAGCAGACCCGCCTGCACGAGTGGGATGTCGCAGTTGGAGGAGATGCCGATGTAGACCTTGCCGTTGGCGACGGTAGGCGAGCCCCACGCATAGTAGTTGTCCGGACCACCGGTCAGGCTGCCGGGGATGCCGACGAGCGACTTCCACTCCGTCGCCCCAGTCGCTGCGTTGAGGGCGTACAGATAACCGTCAGGAGCGTTGATGTAAACCGTCCGGTCGCCACTCACCGGATCGTCCGCGACCGCTGCGGTCGAGGTGATCCCGAGAACCCCCTGGCAGGTGGTGGGTGTCTCGATGCCGAGGAAGTCTGACCACAGGATCGCCCGCGTCGCCTCGCTGATGGCATAGAGGTATCCATCCAGCAGACCGACGTAGATGACACCGTCCGAGACGATCGGGCTCGCGAGCTCTTGTGACGACCCGCTGTTCGGGCTAGAAGGCGGCGTCCAGCGCCAGATCGGCTGCAGGTTGGGGATGGAAGCAGGCGAGATGGAGGTGGCGGCCGGATTGTACGAGGAGTGCGACGCTCCGCCAAGGTACGAAGACCAGTCAGCGGTGTAGTAGCGATAGGCGTCAGTCGCGCGGTACGGGCTGGTCAGACCGGACTTGTTCGTGACGGTGACGGCGACGGTCATGGCAGAGTCCGAAGACGGGAGCGCAGGCACGGTGACTTTGATGACGGTGGCCGAGACGACTTTGGGCTTGGCGGCACGCACGGCGCCGAACCACACGGTTGCGCCGGCCGCGAAGTTTCCGCCGCGGATCGTCAGACCAGTCTTTCCAGCGGCTGGCCCGAGCGTTGAGCTCAGCGAGGTGACGACGGGCACGCCACTGGCGGGGTCGACCGAGCCGATAGCACAGCCATATGCCTCGTATTTTGTGTCGCCGCGTTGATCAGGCACCGGGCACAGGCGGGTCGCCTTGACGCCTGCGTTGACAGCGTCCAGGGCTGGGTTGGGGATCTGCTCGAGCACAGGGCTCGTCGATGACGGCTCCATGGTCAAGGTCGGGCCACCGTTGTGCGCCAGTGGTCCGAGGTGGGGGTTCACTCCGACCAGGTCACTGCCGCCCGCAGAGAAGCCGCACTGAGCGGTGGCGTCGGTGATCAGGTTGTAGCCGCCATCGCTGATCTTGGTGCTGCAGTTCGCCATGGTTCCGGCGATGATGCTGCCAGCGACCTCTACCGTCCCGTTCTCGCGGTCGATAGCCGCGCGAATGAGGTTGTTGTCGATCGTCGAGTTCAGAATGGCGACAGAGCCGCTACCGGCAGCGTTACCGGTGTCCAAGGCAGAGCCCTGCTTCTTAGCGCTGTCGGCGTCGAAAGTCGATGCCCGTGCCGTCACAGTCCCATGGCCACGTTCCGCGTTGTCGATCGCTCCTCCGTCTGTGGCGCTGTCGTCGTTGAACGTCGATCCGGTGACCGTGAGAGTGCCTTTGCCCCCGGAGTCAGCGTCGTCGATCGCGCCGCCGTTGGCGGAGCTGTCGTGCGAGAACGTCGATCCCGTGACCGTTGCCGTGCCGGTGCCGCTGTCACCATTGTCGACGGCCCCGCCATGCGCCAGGGCGCTGTCGTCGTCGAACGTCGAGTCGGTCACCGTGAGCGTGCCGGTGCCACCGTCGCCGTTATCGATCGCACCGCCACGGGGAGCGCGGTCATCGGTGAATGTCGAACCGGTCACGGTCAAGGTGCCACTGCCTGCCACAGTTCCGACGACCGATCCGCTGTTGATGGCACCACCGAAGTACGCCGCCTGGTCGTCGGAGAACGCCGAGCCTGTGACCGTCGAACGTGCGCCGCTGCCGAGGGCGATCGCACCGCCGGCCGGCGCTGAGCAGCCAGAGATGGCGACGTCGGTCACGCTCAGCGTGCCTAGGTCGTCTATGCCACCGCCACCCTGGATGTTCGTGTTGTCCCCGCCCAAAATGGTGACGGACCGGATATCGGCGAAGACATGTGCTTTGACGGTGAAGACAGCCCCATCGCACGCGCTGGTCGGGCAGGTGACCTTCCCCGAGGCGTCTCCGTTGATGACGGGAGTACTCACGCCGGGCGCAGCGCCGATCGTTACCGACGCCGTTGCCGACGTGCCGCTCGTGCCGATCGTGAAGTTGCCTTCGTACGCAGCCGTCTTGCCGCCGGTCGCCAGCAGGACACTGCCCCCGGCGGCAACATGGCTGAGTGCTTCGGCGAGTGTGCACTCGCTCGCGGCGTTCGTGGTACGCGGACAGCTAGAAGGCGACTTCGCCGCCCCGCCGGCATAGGCGTAGAGGTCGCTTGCCGACGCACCTGCGGTCAAGCTGAGAGACGTCATCGTCGCAACGGCCAGCGAACTGCAGGCGAGGAGCGACATCTTCCGTCGCCTGGACAATCGCGCTTTCCGGATGCGGTCTTGTGTCATCGGCAGCAACTTCCCACGATTTCGTGATGGCGGACCTGAGGATCATAGGATGCGCAGGTCTCCCCGTCGCTACCTGCGAGTCGACTCTGGTTGCCTTTCAAGCGCTCGCGACGAGATCTTTGAATATCTTGCTCGTGCGTTCGCCGAGAGGTCGCCAGTCAAGTTCTGCCTTGGCCCTCGCCGCCCCTGCCGCCCCCAGTCGCCTCGCGAGCCCTTCGTCATCGAGCAGGTTGCGCAAGGCCTCGTAGAGCTCGTCAACGCTCTTCGGTGTGACGAGCAGACCGGTCTCGCCATGCCTGACCGAACTCGGCACGCCGCCGACTCTCGCGCCGACGACCGGCGTGCCCACCGCGCCAGCCTCTGCATAGACCATCCCGAATCCCTCGCTGCGGTCCGTCGAAGGCATGGCGAACACCGTCGCGAGCTTGTAATACTGCGGGAGCTCATCGTCCGCTACGTGACCGGCGAAGTGAACATCGGTTGCCACCCCGGCGGCAGAGGCCATTGCCTTGTAGATGTCCATGCCGTCGCCATGGCCTACGACGACGAGCGACACGTCAGGGCTGTCCGCATGAATCCGAGCGAATGCGCTGATGAGCAGGTCAAGGCCCTTATGCCGCTGCGACCTGTTGAGCGATCCGACAAACAGCACGACTCGCCCTCCGCCGTAGGCGGCGGCCAGCCGATCGCCGACAATGACATCTGGGTTGAATCTGGTGAGATCCACCCCGGGAGGCACTATCTCGATCTTCGACTGGTACTTCCTCAGGTATCGTGACCCGCGCACGTAAACGTCCGATGTGGCAATGATTGTCGTGCTGCGACGGAGCGTATGGTCCAGCATGGTCTGATGGAGGACGCGAAGCAGAGCCTTCTCGACAAGAGCGTCCTTGTGCAGATCATTGTGGTAGGTCAGCACGAAGGGTATCGAGTCGCTCGCTCGCTGCGCCACGTCCGCTAGGTAAGGCACCGGCGTGTGCGCGTTGATCACATCCGGTCGCTCGGATCGAAATATTTGCCTGAGCCTTCGGCGCCAGTGGATTCCCACTGGAGTATTTGAGACGGTCAGTGCGGCAGGAAGCCGGTACACCTTCATTCCAGCGACAGTCGTATGCTCCTCGGCTCCCCGGCTCCCGGTAGTCACGACTACGACCTGCCAGCTAAGCGTGACGAGCTGAGCAGCGATGTTGAGCGTGTAATTCTCGACCCCGCCAGTCCGTGGGTGGAAGTGCGGAGCAACCATCACCACCTTCATGACTCAGGGCCTTCAGGTCCGGTGCATGGCGCCGTCGATAAGGGCCAGGCTCGCGGCGACCTCGTCATACGCGTCCGCGTACGAACTCACGGTAGCTGACATGCTGTAGTGCTTGGCGCTCTCGAGAGCCCCACTCGACAGCTTGGCATAGAGCTCGTGATCCGATGCCAAGCGGATGAGTGCCGCGGCGAAGCTATCTTCAGTCAGCTCCGCAAGGATGCCGGAGGTACCGTCGGCAACAATCGTGCGAACACAGCGGATATTGCTGGCGACGACGGGCAGTCCCTTGGTCATCGCCTCCAGAATCACCTGCCCGAACGTCTCCCGCGTTGAGGTGAGCACCAGGGCGTCGGCTGCGTCATAGAGCAGTTCAAGCCGGTTTCCAGTCACGAATCCCCTCAGCGTCACATGCTGACCGAGCGACAGCTCCGATATCGCTTTCTTCACGACCGGCATGTCCTCACCGTCACCCGCGATATCGAGGTGCACGGGCAGCGAGCAGCTATCAACGAAGCGCCGCAGCGAGCGCAACAGCAAAGGCACATTCTTCTGCAGGTCAACTCGCCCGACGAAAAGCAGGCGAAAAGGGTCATGCGGCACCGCGCGCGGCGACTCGGCCAGAACGAAATTGGTCGCGTTCGGAATTACCAGCACCTTGCTGGGATCGACTTGGTACTTGTCCGTGACCAGCGGTATGTCGTCTGGTGTCAGGACGATGACACGAGCAGCGTGCCGGTAGACCTGCTTAAGAATTGTTCGCTGATAGCCGGTCAGCAGCGCGTTCCTGAACCTACCGTGCCCGGCGCTGTCGAGTGCGACCCGTATAACGTAAGGCATTCGTCGTAGCCGGCAGACTACGGCCGTAATCTCCGGACTGTAGGCCAATGCCGTCTCGAGGTGGATGACGCTGCCCCTCGGCACTTTCATAAGAGCTATCGGCAAGCCGAAGATGACAGGAGTATGCGCAATTTCCGTGCTCCTCAGGTAGCGCACGATGAGCTTGCCGTCTGCCACTGTGTGCGGAAATGTCCGCCCCGCGGAGGTCAGCGTCTCCACCACCCAGCCGTGTCCGGCGAGCCACTCAGCCCGGTCACGGGCCCGCATTTCCATCCCGCCAACGTACGGCGGGCTGTAGTGGGGCAGTACCTGGACCAGTCGCTTCATCAATAACCCTTCGCCTGGCATGAATCTTTCGAACCGTGGCATGTACAGATCGACCGTGTGCTGCTCCTGCCGACGCGCCGCCGATCGCGACGACTAACACAGCGCGCTGACGATTCCCGGGCCAGACGCCCAGCTAGCGAACGGTGCGAGTCAGTCATCGACGCGTTGATCGTACTCAAGCAAGCGGGCGGAGTTACCGAATTACGAGGGCAAGCGCTCCAGCGCAGCCGCCACGCGCCTGGCGCGGGTCGAGGGTCAAAATCGAGCATCATGTGGAGGGACCTGATCGACATCTAGGCCCCAGGCGGGCAATAGAGTGAGCGCCCGTGACAACCTGGTCCATCGACACCCGGGTTCGCTCCGGAGCGGGGAGATCGCTGACGCTGTGAATGAACCGCCTGACCAGACGAAAACCCGCGGTCAAGACGGCTCCGAGCGCCCGCAGCGACGGTGGTGGCGGATCGCCGCTGGTGCTACAGCGATCGTCGTCGCCGCGAGTTTGCTGTTCCCAGCCGGCCGCCATCAGTGGGCCCTTTCGATCTTCCGACAGCCGACCCATTACACGGCTCTGTCCTTCAGGTACGCCTGGCTGCTGCCATCGACGACGACTATCGACAAAACGATGCCGCTCTTTTTCACCATAAGTAACGAAGAGGGGAGAAGCCTCGAGTATAGATATGTACTTCGCGAGACGGATCCACTAGGCACTTCGCAGACGTTGTCCGAAGCGGAGCATGTGGTCCAGTCTGGGGCGACCTGGATTGTCGACACCAAAGTCCGGCCAAGTTGCGTCCTGTCGCCGTGCCGCGTGGAAGTACTGCTGCCGGGGCACCCGGAGACCATAGATTTCCTGGTGGTCCTCAGGGCCGCGAAGCCAACGCACAAGCACAAGTCGTCGCACCAAGGCGCACACACTCACCACGCGGCACGGAAGTGATCGCATGACGGCTGAGGCGCCTGGCACGCCGATCATCGCCCCACCGAGCCCGCCGAGCGAGCTCTCTCGCTGGCGCAGCTACAAGCGTCCGACGCTCGTCGCCGAATGCCTCGTAGTGATCCTGAACGTCTTCGTGATGACCGGCTGGCATCTCCCACCTTTCCTTGGACCGGCGCTCGGGTTCTGGTTCCTGGTGATCCAACCTGTGCAGCTGCTCTACGGGACCTCGCTCTGGGGCAAGTCTTCATCCGCCGAGAGCTTCAGCTACAGCCTCACCAGCGTACTTCTCGCACTCATGCTCTTAGGTCTGGCGGCCGACCTCGTCCTCCCGCTAGTCGGTCTTCAGCGCCCGCTCGATCCGGTTCCCGTCGTCCTGATCGCCGACGCACTCACCGTCGCGCTCTACGCCCTGCGGCAGCGGTACCCAGGTGAGAGAGTTACCCGCCTTCGCTGGTCGGCCGTCGCCCGCGCGATCGACAGCGAAGAGTCGCGCCTGCTCCTCGCCTCAGCATTCACCGTCGTGCTGGCCGTGCTGGGCGCTAATCGCCTGAACAATGGTGCGGGGGACTCGGTGAGTCTCGCCGCTCTGTGCGTCGGTGTTCTGACTCTCGTGTTCCTTCTTCTCTGGCGGCACAAGCTGCGGGAAGGGATCATCCAGGCCACTTTGTACCTGCTGTCGCTTGGACTCCTGCTGATGACGTCGCTCCGAGGTTGGTACGTGACAGGGCATGACATCCAAACGGAGTATCAGGTCTTTCAGCTGACCAAGGCTCATGGTCGCTGGGAGACAGCCCTCCACAACGCCTATAACGCGTGCTTGAGCATCACTATCCTGCCTACCGAGTTTGCAGATATCCTCCGCGTAGACGGTCCGTACATCTACAAAGTGTTCTTTCAGCTGCTCTTTGCTGTGTGCCCGGTAATGGTGTACTCGATCGCCCGCCGTTACTGCCCAGTCTCCACTTCCATCCTCGCCGCAATCTACTTCGTCAGCTTCCCGACCTTCTTCACCGACATGCCGTTCATCAATCGGCAGGAGATTGCGCTCCTGTTCGTGTGCGTCGCCGTGCTCGCGATCACGAACGAGTCGTGGGATTTGAGGAGACGCAGGCTCACGCTTCTTGCTTCCTGTGTCGGCGTGGAGGTCTCGCACTACTCGAGCATGTACATCTTTCTCGGCATTGTTGCCATAGCTTGGCTGGCAGATCGCCTCATGCTCCTGTTGAGTTTGCGCTCGGGTGGCCGTGCGCATGCGCATCCCTGGGCGACCGCCACTCGCTCGGTGAGCATCGCACCCCTCCTGGCGGCGGCCGTGATGACATTCGCCTGGGGATTCCTTGCGACGCAGTCACCGGGGGCAGTTGTCTCCGACGCCAGGTCGTCGATCTCAGGCCTCTTCGGGCACTCGGGTGAAGCCAGATCCGGCAATGTCGGCTATAGCCTGCTGTTCTGGAAGACATCAACCGCTCAGCAAGTGCTCGATGATTACAGCAGTTCGGTGCTCAAGCTACGGGACAACTCCCACCGGACTACCTACATAGAGCGGCAGGGGCTTGCATCTCAATACCAAGCCAAGGCGGTACAGCTGCCGCTGCTCCCGCTCACGCGTGCAGGTCACCTGCTATCTGACGTCGGCGTACCAGTAGCCGGAATGAACACGGCAGTGCGCCTCGCCGCCGCTGACCTCGAACAGATATTTGCTGTCCTTGGCCTTCTTGCCTTCCTGGTGGTCAGACGATTCAAGAGACGAGTCGGGCGGGAGTTCTTCTGCCTGGCGATCGGCAGCGTGGGAATGTTAGTTGTGGTCACCGTACTGCCGAACCTGTCCGTCGACTATGGCGTGCTCCGAGTCTTTCAGGAGGCGCTGATACTGGTAGCTCCTGTGATTGTCACCGGCTCGCTCGCTATCTTTCGGCCGATCGGCGAGACGTGGGCGCCGCGAATTGCGGCGGCCGTGTGCATCGCGATATTTGTGTCCACTACCGGTCTGCTTCCACAGACACTAGGTGGCTATCCTGCGCAGCTCAGCCTCAACAACAGCGGCCTCTACTATGACAGCTATTATCTGCACCCACAGGAGGTCACCGGTGTGCAATGGTTGGCTGCACAGAATGGAGTGCTGCCAGACGACATCCAGGCCACCCACAATTCAGATAGGTTCTTGTTCACTGCACCCTCGAACGTAAGTGCGCGGCAATTCATAGAGGACGCCTTTCCCACGCTGCTACGGGCGCACGCATGGGTGATCCTCGATTACTCAATACTCCGCACCGGGATCGCGACTGCCTCTTACGACGGTGACGTCATTCCCTATCGCTATCCTGTGGGAGTCCTAGTCGCAAATAAGAACTTGGTGTACAACGATGGCGGCATGGAGATATTTAGGTAGAACCGCTGCCTTAATGGGCCGTGGCTGAGCCGTCGACGGACTCGACCTTGGGTCGAGGGGGGTGTCCCAATGGC
>JBKQLZ010000263.1:0-5163 GCA_052146895.1 Acidimicrobiales bacterium | reverse complement strand
ATCGGCGGCGCCCCGTACTCGCCAGACGGCGGCCCGGCCATGACCGGATCGGTCACGACGGGAGGCATCGTGACCGGCCTCGTGCGCCGGTACACGCGTCGGGGAGAGCTGATGGCCACGTTCACCCTCGAGGACCTCGAGGCAGCCATTGAGGTCTTCGTGTTCCCGAAGACGATGCAGGAGTACGGGGGCCTGCTCGAGGAAGACGCCGTCGTCGTCATCCGGGGCCGGGTCGACACCCGCGACGAGCAGCCGAAGCTCGTGGCGATGGAGGTCCGCCGGCCCGACCTCGCCCCTGCCGACGACGGTGCACCCATCGTCGTGACGCTCCCGCTCCATCGCCTGACGGACTCGATGGTCCGCCAGCTGCGCGAGCTCGTCGTCGACCACCCAGGGCCGGCGCCGCTCCACCTGCGGGTCGGGGACAAGGAGCTTCGCCTTCCGCCACAGTTCAACATCGATCCCCGTGGGGGCATCATCGGCGCACTGAAGGAGCTCTTCGGCGGGAGCGCAGTGGCCTCCTGACCGTTCCGGTCGGGCCGTCGTCGCACCTCAGAGCAGCATCTCAGACATCGGCGTGGCGGGTGCGCGCAGCGTGGGCGTAGAATGGTGGGCAGCCCGGGGGAATGTTCGCACGTCGAGCGCGCGCATCGAACCTGGCCGCGCTGAACGTGCCGGACGCCCCCTTGGAGCGCTCGGCACTCGAGGCGGCTCGAGATGGGTGCGACGGTATTGGAGCACGCAACGCATATGTCCAACGGCATCGAAGTCTCCACCAAGGATTGCACGGCGCTCACTGACGGCGAGCTGGCCGAGATGGCCGACCTGTCGACGGGATCACGTGCTGCCTCATTCGAGATCGGCTACCTGTCCAAACAGCGCGAGGAGTGGGTCCTCGTCACTCATGCTCGAGAAGAGGGCAAGCTCCGCGGCTACGCGCTCTCGACCCTCGAGCGCATCGGTGGCACGCCGAGCCTGTTGATCGGCCTGGCAGCGTTCAGCCGAACCCGCGTCGCCGGCGGGGCGGTGGACGCGGTGATGCACGACCTGTACCGCCGCGCAGTACTGGCCTTCCCCGACGAGGACGTCCTCGTCGGGACGCGCTTCGCCCACCCGTCGGGCTACCGGTCTTTCGTCGGTCTCGAGGACATCGTTCCCCGGCCGGACCACAGGCCAAGCGGTGAGGAGCGAGCGTGGGGCCGCCGCCTGGCGAAGAGGTTCGGAGCTGAAGGCAGGCTCGACGACCGGATCTTCGTCATCGCCGGTGACGAGGACTTCGCCGGGCTCCTCGACTTCGAGCCGACGAAAGAACCGAAGGAAGGCGCGAGTTACGCAGAGTGCTTCCCCGCGCTCGACGAGGGTCGCAAGGACACCCTCGTGGCTTTCGGATGGGCGATGGCGGAGGCGCTCGCCGCCGGCTCCCTACCGAAGTAATACCGACTCCGAGCAGGTGCTAGCGCCAGACGACTCTCCGGAGTATCCCCCTTTTCGTCACCCGGACCGGCAACACTTGCCACCCGTGAAACTCGCGCTCGTACTCGGGGCCGGTGGTCTTGTCGGGATTGCCCACCACATCGGGGTGCTGTGCGCGCTCGAGCAAGAGCTGGGCATCTCTGACGAGAAGCTGGACCTCGTGGTCGGGACGTCCGCAGGGAGCGCGATCGCCGCCTACCTTCGATCCGGTTGGGCGCCGACGGATCTCATGAACCGAACAGGCGACCTCGCATCGGCAGCCCCCGGCCCACTTTCGACGGGACCGTTCGATCTCGTGCGTCACGGGATCGGCTCGGCCTACGTGATGGCGCGGGCCTCGGTCCGCATCCCCAGCATCCTGTCGCTCTCACCCATCCCGAGCCTGCGCCGCGCCTTCCCGGCGGGTCTCGTCTCCATGGGCGAGGGCATCGGCATCCTCGAGAGGGAGCTTCCCCGCAGCTGGCCCGAGCGAGACCTCTGGCTCGCGACCTACGACCTCGTGTCGCGACGCAGGGTGGTGCTCGGAGCGGGACGGGCCCCTTACGTTCCGCTCCCCGACGGCGTGCGTGCGTCGTGTGCCATCCCGGGTGTGTACGCGCCCGTCAGGGCCGGCGGGAGCGTCCTCGTGGATGGCGGAGCCTGGTCGCTCACGAACCTCGACCTGGCCGCACTGGCCGGGGCGAAGCGGGTCATCTGCGTGGCGCCGATGTCCTATGACGCCACTCGCCCCCCGGACTCCCGCAACCGCATGGTGCGGGAGGTGCCCTCCCGGCTGCTCGCGCGGGACGTCTCGAGACTGCAGCGCCAGGGTATCGATGTGCTCCTGCTCGCTCCCGGTCCCCTCGAGGTGGCCGTGCAGGGCGTGAACCTCATGCGTGGCACCGGGCTCCCCGGTGTTGCCGAGACGGCCTTCGACGAGACTGTCAGCGCGCTGCGGACATCACCACAGGCCGCCTTGTGGCGGGACGGAATGGCTGCCTGAGAGCAGGCGCTGAGGCTCAGGCCGGTACGAGCCCGAGCACCATCTTCCGGACCTGGCCCTGGTGAGGGCGGTCGAGCCCGACGACCAAGAAGACGGGAGCCGATACATCGACGCCGGGGCCGAGGGCGGCTCGCGCATCCCGCCGGGCGGCTCTGCCTCCGCGAGCCTTGCGGCCCGTCGAAGTCGGCACCTGCCCCGACTCGAGCCAGCTGGCAGCGCCCTCGGCGACTCGCATCGCGTACGCCCGCGACCCGAGGTTGAAGTGAGCGGTGAGGCACTCGCCGGCGACGAGCCGCACCTTGCCGGCCGCTGGCGACAGCACCGAGATCGACGGTCGGGTTCCCTCCAGGTCCGCGAACGCAAGCGACGGCCCTACCGTTCCGAGCAGGCCACGGTCCTCTCCCGTCTTCGCAACCTGCGCTAGCAGCCTCCGAACCGACCTCCTGCTCGGGGGTGCTGCTTGGGCTGCATCGCTCACGAGGATCGCCTCAGGCCGGGAAGGATCCCACTCGTCCCTCTCGGGGCCGAGGACGAGGGCCACTGGGGACAGAGGCCCGCCCGACAGCGCGCCGGGATTGGGCGGCGTCGCGGCGATCGGGCTACGGACGAGCGCACCCGAAGCGAGGTCGATCGCTACCCAGTCAGGTGCCGGCGCAAGCAGCACACAATTGAGAGACCTGCCAGGTTCGTCCACACGGAGCGTGCCCGGCACAACGTGCCGCGTGGCCCGAGGGGACCGTTTCCGGATCACTGCCCCATCATGGCGCGCTGGCCACCCTGGCGCCCAACACGTGATCGAGCTCCGCGTTGAGCTGAAGGGCGTCATGGGCCGGCAACCTGCACGTCCCGGCCTCGCACACGTAGACGGCATCGCCTGCCCTGCCCTCGAGGATCGGCAGGCTCAGGTCGGGCTCGCCGCCGTCGTCGCTCAGCCAGGCGAAGACCGCCATCGGCAAGTAACGTCGCCTCGCGCCCGCCATCACCCTCCGTCCCGTCCCGGTCGCCACCACCTCGACCAATCCATCCACCAGCAGGTCCGCCGCCCAAAGAAGCTCGGGAACGCTCGTCGGCGCGAGCTCGAGAGCCTCGACACGAGCCCCCACGAGCCTCCGGGCCGTGTCCGCCATCCCGCCGTCACCGATAAGGGCCGCCAGGCGGGCGAGTCCGATCGCCCCGACTGAAGCTGCACTCGGGATGACGCCATCTTGCAGCTCCGCCGGTCGCACGACGAGGGGCTCGCCGTCGGCGCGCGTGGTGAACACGACGCCCGACTCGGCGTCGACGAACTGAGTGACTAGCTCGGCCGCGAGATCGCGCGCCGCTTCGAGATACGAGGCCCGGCCGGTCAGCTCGAACAGGCGGACGGTCGCGTCGAGCAACCATGCGACGTCCCCTGCAAAGCCGGCGATCGGCTCGGCCCCGTCGTCGCGCAACGATCTCGGGGTCTTCCGATCGTGGCTCTCCCTCGCGTCGAGCAGCACGCCGGCGATCCGCTCGGCTGCCGACGCATAACGCTCGTCGCCCGTCGCGGCGGCGCACTCGGCGAGGACCGAGCACATCATGGCGTTCCACTCGGTCAGCACCTTGTCGTCGAGACCGGGCCGGACCCGCTCGTCACGGCGGGCTGCCAGCCGTGCCCTCGCCGCCTCGATCTCCGGCGGTCTTACCAGGTCCCCGCGCTCGGCCCTGACGAGGATGTTGCGCCCCTCGAAGTTCCCCTCGGGAGAGACGCCGTACCAAGAGGTTGCCGGCGCGACGAGCTCAGCACCAACAGCGTCGGCGAACTCGTCGCTGTCCCATATGTAGTACTTGCCCTCTTCGCCTTCCGAGTCCGCGTCCTCGGCCGAGCAGAGCGCTCCCGAGCGGTGTGCCAGCCGGGTAAGCACGTACGACACCGTCTCGTCGAGCACCTGCCGCCACCGCTCGTCGCCGGTGAGCTGCCAGGCGTGCAGGTGAACCCTCGTGAGAAGAGCCTGGTCGTAGAGCATCTTCTCGAAGTGCGGCACCAGCCAGACGCGATCCACCGAGTAACGGCTGAATCCTCCGCCTACGTGGTCGTAGATGCCGCCGGAATCCATCGCCTCGAGTGTGCCGAGCACGATCTCGAGAGGTCCGGCTCCGTCGTCGGGAGCGATGCCGGACACCTCTGCGCGCAGCAAGAGGTCGAGAAGGAGAGGCTGGGGGAACTTTGGAGATCGGCCGAAGCCGCCGAACTCGCGATCCGCGATCTCTGCCAGCCGAGAACACGCAGAGGCGACGGCCTGCCTTACGACACGGCGGTCGAGCCGGGCCGCACCGCTACCTTCCTCGGCGTCCCCCAGGTCCGCAGGGCTGAGCAAGGCGGGTGGAGGCTGCAGCCTGCCCGCGACTGCCTTCACGAGAGCCGAGGCCTGCGCCTCGACGTCCTCGCGCCGGTTCTCCCAGACGTCCGCCACTGCGGACAGCACTTGCCGGAACGACGGCATCTGCTGTCGGGGCTTGTCCGGGAAGTACGTGCCTGTGAAGAACGGCCGCCCATCAGGAGTCGCGAACACGCTCATAGGCCAACCCCCGTGACCGTGGGCGGTGAGGACGGCCTCCATGTAGACCGAGTCGATGTCCGGTCGCTCCTCGCGATCGACCTTTACCGCGACGACCGACTCGTTCATCTGAGCAGCCGTCGCCTCGTCGGCGAAGGACTCGTGCGCCATCACGTGGCACCAGTGGCA
>JBKQLZ010000262.1:0-9170 GCA_052146895.1 Acidimicrobiales bacterium | reverse complement strand
GGCGAACCGACCGGATCACTGGCGCGCGGTCGTGGTGCCTCTGCTGCAGCTCGTCGCACTGGCCGGCATCCTGATCATGAAGCAGCCCGATCTCGGTACCTGCATCGTGATCGTCTGCATCACTTTCTCTCTCATGTTCGCGGCGGGACTTCCGACGCGGATCATCCTGGCGGCGTTCGTGATCATTGCGGTGCCCGGAGCCGCACTCGCGCTCGGAGCCGCATACCGGCGTGCACGGTTCCTCTCGTTCGTCGACCCGTTCGCGCACGCGAGCGGTACCGGCTACCAGGTGGTCCAAGGCCTCGTCACGCTCGGGCAAGGCGGCTTGAAGGGAAACGGTGTCGGGGCGTCGATTACGACATGGGGCTACCTGCCGAACGGCCACACCGACTTCATCTTCGCGGTGATCGGCGGAAATCTCGGCATTCTCGGCACGGTGGGCGTGATAGCGGGATTTGCGGCATTCGGTTGGGCCGGTTTCAGGATCGCCCGCCGCGAGAAGGACCCGTTCACGCGATTCCTCGCGATCGGGATCACTTGCTGGATACTCGCCCAGGCAGTCATAAACATCGGTGGCGTGGTGGACGCGCTCCCGGTGACCGGCATCCCCCTGCCATTCATCTCGTACGGGGGCTCCGCGCTCGTCGTGGCCCTCGCAGGTGCGGGCATACTTCTCGGCATCGCTCGGCGGCAGGTAGCAGTTCCGGGAGTTAGAGCGCTAAGGGTGCGGTCTGCGATCAGCGGGAAGTCGTGAGCGACCGACTCTTCGCGGTGATAACCGGGGGCGGGACCGGAGGGCATGTCTCCCCGGCTCTCGCAGTGTCGGAGGCTCTCGTGGATCGGGGCCACCCAGCGAGCGAGATCGAGTTCGTCGCAGGTCGACGGGGTATAGAGGGCAAGCTGGTCCCCGAGGCCGGCTATGTGCTCCACCGCCTGCCGGGCCGGGGCCTCCAGCGCCGATGGACGACCGAGAACATCCCCGCATTGCTGGGAATCCTCGCGAGCGTGGTTGCGTCGATCGCCCTTGCTCTCAAGCGACGCCCGAAGGTCGTCGTGACGGTCGGTGGCTATGCAGGCTTCCCCTACGCCGCAGCCGCTCTCGTATTGCGCATTCCCCTCGTGGTGGTGACCCACGACTCCATTCCTGGGGCGGTGAACCGGCTAGTCGGTCGTTTCGCTGCGGCGAACGCGGTCGCGTATCCGGGCACGGCGCTGCCGCGCGCCACCGTTACGGGTCCGCCGGTCCGGCGAGCAGTCCGCGAGGTCGCGCGGGACGACGAGACGCGCGCAAAGGTGAGAGCTGCGCTCGCGCTGCCGCCGGCTGTGAACCTCATCGTCGTGACGAGTGGGTCCCTCGGCGCGAGCTCCGTCAATGCGGCGGCGATCGAGCTCGCGTCGATCTGGGCGACTCGTGCCGACATCGCCATCTACCACGTCGCTGGCGATCGCAACCTCGAGACCGTCCGTGCCGCGGCAGCGGCGGCCGGGCTCCTTGGGCTGCCGGAGTCAGGTCTTAAGTACCGTCTCGTCGGCTACGACACCGACCTCGTCTCGGCGCTGGCTGCCTGTGATGTTGCCGTGAGCCGAGCCGGGGCGTCCACGATCGCAGAGCTCACCGCGATCGGCGTGCCGAGCGTCCTCATCCCTCTCCCGGGCGCGCCGAGCGACCATCAGACGAGAAACGCTCAAACTCTCGAGAAAGCCGGCGCCGCCCGGATGATCGCCGACAGCGACTGCACCGGCGAGACACTCGCCGCCGCCGTGTCCAGCTGCCTCGAAGACAGCGCGAGGCTGTCGGCTATGTCGGTAGCCGCTCGCTCTCTGGGTCACCTCGATGCGGCCGATCGCGTGGCTGCGATCGCGGAGGAGCTCGCCAGCCACCGCCCCTCGAGGAGGAGCCCGTGACCGACCTCGCCAGCCCTCGTCACATACACGTGGTCGGCGTCGGTGGTGCAGGGATGAGCGCCATCGCCACCGTCCTCGCGGCCATGGGTCACGAGGTGACAGGAAGCGACCTGAAGGCGTCTCGTGCCCTCGAGCGGTTGGCCTCCTCCGGCCTCGACGTGCGGATCGGACATGATCCTGCCAACGTCGAGGGAGCCGACGCCGTCGCGATCTCGAGCGCGATCCCCGAGACCAATGTCGAGGTGGCGCGCGCTCGCGAGCGCGGCATTCCGGTGCTGTCGCGGGCCGACGTCCTGTCGGCGATAGCGGGCCTGCGCCGGACGGTCGCCGTCGCGGGAACGCATGGGAAGACGACAACGACGTCGATGCTCTCGCTGATCCTGGTCGAGGCCGGCCTCCATCCGAGCTTCATCGTCGGCGGCGACGTCAACGACATCGGCACGAACGCCGTGTGGGACACCGGTGAGTGGCTCGTGGTGGAGGCCGACGAGAGCGACGGGACGTTCCTCCGCCTGCGGCCTGAGATCGCAGTCGTCACGAGTCTCGAGCCAGATCATCTCGAGCACTACGGCGGTTTTGAAGAGCTGCGGGCCTCGTTCCGGCGCTATGTCGGTGAGGCGTCACGAGCCGTCGTGTTCGCGGACGAACCGACTGCTGCCGCGCTCGCCTCGGCCGCGCCCGGAGGCTCGGTGCTGTTCGGTCTCTCCGACGGCGCCCGCTTGCACGTGAGCGACGTCGATGGGCGCCGCGGCAACGTGAGCTGGTCGCTCAGCTACGACGGGACCGATCTCGGCCGTTTCGAGCTGCCCATGCCCGGCGAACACAACGCTCTCAACGCCAGCGCGGCTGTGGCGGCGGGGCTGCTGATCGGTATCGACCCTGATGCTGCCAGGCGAGCGATCGCCCGGTTTGCCGGCGTGGCGCGCCGATTCGAGTTCCGCGGCGAGCGCCATGGCGTCACGTTCGTCGACGACTACGCCCACCTCCCAGGTGAAGTCCGGGCGATGCTCCGCGCCGCACGACAGGGTGGCTTCGGCCGTGTGGTGGCGGTATTCCAACCGCATCGCTACTCCCGGACTCAATCGCTCGCAGATCAGTTCGCCGACGCGTTTGAGGACGCCGACGTGGTGATCGTCACCGCTGTCTACGCGTCAGGCGAGGCGGCCCGACCTGGAGTCTCGGGCCAGCTCGTGGTCGACGCCGTGCTGGCCGCTCACCCGGACGCAGACATCTCTTACGTGCCTGACCACGAGGGCTTGCTCGAGCGCTTGCGTGAGATCCTGCGACCGGGTGACCTCTGCCTGTCGCTCGAGGCCGGAGACCTTGCGGGACTGCCGGACGAGATGCAGGCCGACGAGCGTTGGTGACCACTGCCCCTGTTGCAGAGGCGGCGCGAAGGCTCGGCGGGCTTGCACGGTCAAGCGTCCCCATCGGCGCGATGACGACCTACCGAGTCGGCGGCGCTGCCGCTCTCTTCGTTGAAATCACCGACGAACCGGTGCTCGAGGCCGTGTGCACAGCGGTCTCGGCGAGCGGCATAGGAGTCCTCATCGTGGGCAAGGGGTCGAACCTTCTCGTCGCCGACTCGGGTTACAACGGGCTGGCAGTGCACTTGGGCGACCGATACGCGGAGATCTCGATCGATGAATGCGTGGTCGAGGCAGGCGCCGCCGCCGCCTATCCCGTTCTCGCGCGTCGATGCGTGGCAGCCGCCTTGACGGGAATGGAATGGGCAGTCGGCATCCCAGGTTCGGTCGGGGGCGCAGTCAGGATGAACGCCGGCGGCCATGGCGCCGAGACGAAGGATCGGCTGAGAACCGCTCGCGTCGTCGCCCTCGGCAGCGGCGACGCCGAGCCAAAGCAGCTCTCGGTGGCCGAACTCGAGTTCTCCTACCGGCATTCGGTTATCGGCCCGTCAGATCTCGTGCTCGCAGCCTCGTTCGAGCTCGAGCCCGGCGATCAGGCCGAGAGTGCCGAGCGACTCTCGGAGATCGTCCGATGGCGCCGCGAGAACCAGCCCGGTGGTCAGAACGCGGGCTCGGTGTTCACGAACCCACCCGGCGACTCCGCCGGCCGCCTGATCGACTCGATAGGGATGAAGGGCTTCCGCATCGGCACTGCGGCGGTCTCAGAGAAGCACGCCAACTTCATCCAAGCGGATCCGGATGGGTCTGCCGATGACGTGAGACGAGTCATCGACGCGGTCCGGGAGGCCGTCGCAGAGCGAACCGGGGTCGAGCTGGCGATCGAGGTGCGTTGGATCAGCGAATGACCGGTGACTAGAGGACTGTCTCGCTAGGAACCGGGTGCCTTTGGCCACGAGACCTCGGCGAGGGTGCCACCTAGCTCCGACTCGCCGATCGTCAGGCGCCCTCCGGTCCTACGTGCGACCGAGTCCGCGATGGCGAGCCCGAGCCCGTGCCCGCCGCCGGTCGTCGTCGCCCTCCTGAAGCGGTGAACGACTTCCTGCCGATCGGATGGGTCGATTCCCGGGCCGTCATCTTCGACCCTGAGCACGACGCGGCTCGAGTCAGGACTCGTGCACGCCGAGACGCGGATCCTCGCTCCCTCGGGCGAGTATCGCGCTGCGTTGTCGATCAACGTGCCCGCCAGCTTCTCGAGCCAGTCCGTCGGAGCGATGACGTTGAGCGCGCCGCCAGGTTGGCCCTCGGCTGCCAGCTCGAGCTGCTGGTTGCTCGAGCCGGCCACCGCAGTGAAGCGCTCGACGGAGGACCGCGCGACCTCTCTCAGGTCGATCGACTCGCGCGACGGTTGAGCGGGCTCGGCGTCGACGCGGGCCAACCAGAGCAGGTCCTCGACGATCCGCCGGAGCCTTTGACTCTCCCGGCCTACGCGGTCGAGAGCCTCCTCGTAGTCGGCCGGGCGTCTCGGCTGGCTCCGGGCGAGGGTGACTTCTGCCTCGATGACGCTGAGTGGCGTCCGCAGCTCGTGCGAGGCGTCTGCGGTGAACTCCAGCTGGCGTCGGCGCGCGGTCTCGATCGGGCGGGCAGACCGCAGTCCGATCGCGAGAGCCACCAGAAAGAACGCAAGGAGCAGACAGGGGAAGGCCACGGCCTCCGACGTGATGAGTACGGCCTCCACGTGCCCGAGCTCGGTCAGGCTCTCAGCCGCGAGCAGCCATCCGGCCCGCGTCTTCAGCCACTGCAGCCGAAACGTAGATCCGCCGATGCCGTAGTTCAACGACGCACTGTCGCCGGTTGACGGTGGCCCCACGCTCGCCGGCAGGAGCGGATCCCCGACGGCAGACTGGGAGATCTCCCCCGACCGATTGAACGCCCAGAGCGCGATCGGCTCCCCGTAGATCCCAAGGCCGTAACGCGCTCCGTTCGTCTGGACGCCCGAGCTGGCGAATGCCTTGAATGGATTGGTGGTGGCCGTGTCGATCCGGTCCGACAGCTGGCGGTCGACTTGGCCGGTCAGATGCTCCGCTACGACGAAGTCGAGCAGGGAGACAACCGCGAGGTAGGTGGCCGCGATCAGCAGTGTGGCGATCAGGGCGACGCGCGCCGCGCCGAGGATGTCCCGGCGGTTGAAGCGGCCCCTTATGCGAATGTTCACCTTGTCGGCGTCACCATGCGGTACCCGGTGCCGCGGATCGTCTCGATCCGTACGGGCGAGCCGGTGAGCTTCGACCGGAGCCGGGCGACATGCACGTCGATGGTGTTCGACCCGACCGCATCGGCCTCATCCTGCCAGGCATGGATGGCGATGGACGAACGTGAGACGACAGCGGGGGCACGTTCCATGAGCAGCTCGAGGATCCTCAGCTCGGTCGGCGTCAGCTCGACCTGATCCCCTCCGACCCGTACCTCGAGCGTTGCGGGATCGAGAGAGAGGTCGCCGAGCTCGAGGGTGTCCGCGCGAGCAGCATGAGGGCGCCGCCTCAACGCGCGCAGGCGGGCCAGGAGCTCGCCGAAGTCGAACGGCTTGACCAGGTAGTCGTCAGCACCCGCGTCCAGGCCCTCCACCCGGTCAGCGGCGAGGTCGCGCGCAGTCAACAGAAGAATCGGCAGCGACACGTTGCGATGCCGTAGCTCCTTCACGAGATCGATCCCGCTCATACGCGGCATACGCCAGTCGAAGACGCCGAGCTCGTACTCGTAGGTCTCGAGGTAGGCAAGTGCCTCGAGACCGTCGGCTACGGCATCGACGACGTACCCGGCTTCCTCGAGGCCGCGCGCGATGACAGAGCGCAGTGCCGTGTCGTCTTCTGCAACGAGAACCCTCACAGGTCGTTCTTAACCCATGCGGAGCCTCCGTCGCAGGCCGAGACGCGGTCATGCCACCCCTCAGGCCTTCATGCCACCGTCAGGTTGTCAGCGCATGCTGTGAGCTGTGACACGAATCTTTCGCGCGGGCCGCGGCGCCGCGAACACCACCGACGGCTCGAGCCCCAAGCGGTGGCGCAAGCGCGTGGTCGGCGCTTTCGCTGCCGTGCTCGTCGCGGTCCCTGTCGCCGGCGGCGCAGGATGGTGGTACGTCAATTACCGCCTCGGCCAGGTCCGACACGTCACGATCGCAAAAGGCGTCCTCCACGTCTCGAAGCCGGGCGCTCCTTTCAACGTCCTCATGATCGGCTCCGACAGCCGCCAGGGCGAGGGCTCCAAGTTCGGGGGCTCGACGGTCGTCACGGGCCAGCGGAGCGACGTCGTGATAATCGCTCGGGTCGTGCCGGCGACTCAGCAGATCTACATGCTCTCGATCCCTCGCGACCTGTGGGTGGACATCCCCGGTGACGTTCCCTACATCTCTGGGCCGAACCGGATAAACGCCGCCTTCAACAGCGGCCCCACTCTTCTCATCGAGACTTTGAAGAAAGACTTCGGTATCCCGATCGACCACTTTGCCGAGGTCGACTTCTCCGGCTTTGCCGACATGGTCTCTGCCGTCGGCGGTATCAGGATCGACTTTCCCGATCCGATCGAGGATGGTTACACAGGGCTTTCGATTCGCCACACTGGTTGCCAGCTCATCAGCGGGGGCATGGCCCTCGCCTACGTGAGGAGCCGGCATCTGTCCTACGAGGTCGATGGCGTCTGGACCTACGACGGGATGAGCGACTGGAGCCGGATCAGGCGCCAGGATGTCTTCTTCCACGCCCTGCTCAACCAGGTGAAGGCGAAGGAGACGAACCTCTTCGACATGAACGACCTGCTCGGCGCTGTCGTCCGCAACCTGACCGTCGACTCCACGATGAGCACGAGTGAGATCCGCGACCTGGCCCTCGAGTTCCGTCACACGTCGCCCGGGTCGATCCACACCGAGGTCCTCCCAACGATCCCCGAGGTCCTCCCGAGCGGCGCGGACGTGCTGCAGGAAGCCCAGCCCTACGACCGCACGATGATCGAGAAGTTCCTCGCCATTGGGATCATGACTTCCCGTCCACACGGGAGCACCTCGAGCTCCCCCGAGAGCGGCAAGAGCTCTTCGGAGTCCACTACGACGACGAGCTCGTCCTCGGCAGGGGCGAGCAACCCGGCGGACGTCGTCTTCGACACCCAGCCCGAGCCGTGGAACGGTACTCCCTGCTGACCAATAAGGCCAGCGTGCGAACCTGAGCTGTCAAGGCGGATATCCCCCAACTCTGGCTTGTCATCGGTCACAGTGGTGAAGTGACTGATCCGCGAATACACGAACGGCGCGTCCTCGTCGCTCGCGAGGCGGGCCGGCACCGCCGCAGGTGGTTGATGGCCGGAGTGCTCGGCGTCTTGGTCGTCGCCGGCGCCTTCGCTCTCGTCCACTCGTCACTGTTCGGGGCCCGCCACGTGGAGATCAGCGGGTCGGCACACACCTCGGACGCCACCATCGTGAGGGTCGCCGGCCTGCGAGGGGCACCGCCACTCATCGACCTGTCACCTGCGGCGATCGCCACGAGGGTCGAGTCGCTTCCCTGGGTCGAGACCGCAGCGGTCTCGGTCTCCTGGCCGTCGACCGTGAAGATCCGGCTGACCGAGCGCACTCCGGTCGCCACCCTTCGCGACGAAGCGGACAGTTGGGCGGTGACCGACCCCACGGGCCGCGTGCTCGAGATTGTCCCGACGCGTCCGACCAGCCTGCCGGACATCGACGTCACTGGCGCCGTGCCCCCGCCGGGCCACCGCCTTCCGGCGAAGTTTGCCGCCCTTGCCCGCGTCGCAGCTGCGATGCCGGAGTCGATGGTGCCCGAGATCCTCGACGTCAGGTGGGATTCGCAAGGCGTCGTGGCTGACCTGAAGAGCAGGATCGTAGCGGTCCTTGGCAGCGCCTCGATGCTCGAGGACAAGTTCGTCGCGCTCGCAACAGTCCTTGCACATGGCGGTTTATCTGGCATCGGGACCATCGACCTGCGGGTCCCTGCAGCGCCCGTCTTGATTCGGCAGTCAGCCAGTCCTATCGTTGCCCGAAGCGTTGGCGGCTGAGATTGTTCTGGGATGGCCACTGCCGGAGGGGGTGACGGCACAACCAGAATCAGCCTGCACGGCCGACGAGTAGTTCGTAGTCGCAGGTCACCGAGTTTGCTGCGGGGAGAAAAGCCATGGTCTACCTCCAGGTCAGGGCCGTGATCCGCATGGCATGCTTGGGTGCCCCGCCAGGAACCCAGTGGAGGACGTAGCGCGCATGAGCAGCCCGGGCCAGAGCTTCATCGCCGTCATCAAAGTCGTAGGCGTCGGAGGCGGTGGTGTAAACGCCGTGAACCGCATGATCGATGCGGGCCTGCAAGGCGTCGAATTCATCGCAGTCAACACGGACGCTCAAGCGCTTCTCATGAGCGACGCAGACATCAAACTCGACATCGGTCGGTCTCTCACTCGCGGGCTCGGCGCGGGCAGTGACCCAGAGGTGGGCCGCCAGGCGGCGGAGGAGCACCTGGAGGAGAACGAGGAGGTCTTGAAGGGCGCCGACATGGTGTTCATCACGGCGGGCAAAGGCGGCGGCACTGGCACGGGAGCCGCACCTGTCATCGCGGAGATGGCAAAGACCCTCGGCGCTCTGACCATCGGTGTCGTGACTCGGCCGTTCGCCTTCGAAGGACGGCGGAGGTCGAATCAAGCCGAGCAGGGCATCCAGAGGCTGCGGGAGAAGGTCGACACTCTCATCGTCATCCCCAATGAGCGCCTTCTCGCTATCTCCGACGAGCGGACTTCGATGGTCGACGCCTTCAAGATGGCAGACGAGGTCCTCTTGCAAGGAGTCTCCGGGATCACCGATCTCATCAACGTTCCCGGTCTCATCAATACGGACTTCGCCGACGTGAAGATGGTGAT
>JBKQLZ010000261.1:0-11850 GCA_052146895.1 Acidimicrobiales bacterium | reverse complement strand
CTGGCGAAAGACGTCCGGACTCTCTCGTCGTAGATTCGCGCGTCTGACCTCCGACACGATTCGGACCCCGCCGGATTGGGATTCGCGGCTCTTGGACAGAGGCCCTTGCGCGGGCGCTCACCGCCCCACGAAGATAGTCCGTTACAGCCCCAATCACGCCGATCGGGGCGGGCCGGAGAGGGAGCATCATGCACATCGGGAGAGAGCGCCGTGGCAGGCCGGCACGGGCGGTTCTCCTCGCCAGCGCGCTTCTTCTCGGCCTGCTGAGCGTCGGACTTGTCTCAGCTACGCCCGCGGGTGCAACCACGACCAATCCCAGTCTCTTCCTGGCTTGTGGCTACGGGACCTCGGTCAGCGTTCCAGGCTGCCTGACGCTCTCTCAAGCATTGAGCGACGCCGAGGAAGGCGGGGCAAGCTCAGCTCCAGCAACGATTGCCCTCATGCCGGGTACGTACTGCCCGATCGTGATCCCGTACGGCTACCGGAGGATCACGATCGCGGGGGTCGGCCTCGCCGGCGAGCCGAGTGGCACCGTTCTCAGCGGGCCCGAGGCCGCCCTCAGCGCCATTACGTGGGACTCGAGCGACTGCACTGGCTCGCCGACCGCCGAGATCGACCTCACGGCCGGCTACTACCTGTACGAGAGGGTGACGATCGAGAACGTGGCCATCGATCCTGGCTCGTCGGGTCCCCAAGACGGCGTCGATGCCTACAACGTCAATCTCTACCTGCGTGACGACCTATTTGAGAACGCGACCGGCACCGCCGCATCCGGGTTGTACTACGAGTCGGGCGAGGACGACTACCAGCTGACCTCGGTATACGTGACGAACGACGCCTTCCTCGACAATGCGATTGGTGCAGTCCTCAATACCGGCGATGGCTCTGTCGACGACAGCACGTTCTCCGGAAACTCGACCGCCGGGTTCGTCGCCCAGAACGGTGCACAGCCGTATCTCGACGGTGACACCATCGCCGAGAACGCGATCGGCGTGGATCTCTACGGCGACACGACCGAGGTTCATGCCGAGAACACGATCGTCGGCGACAACTACCCGAACGGGTCGTCCTCGGCGGAGGACTGCTTCGGCAACGAGGGGATCTCCGGCATTTGGGAGACCGGGGGCGGCGGAGAGGGCACCGACAACGGCTACAACCTGACCGGCCCAACGTGCGACGTCGGGGACTCGACGGACATCGCGCTCACCGACACCGTCGCCTCGCCGGCCGAGAACGGTGGCCCAACACCGTCGATTCTCCCGCCAAGTCAGGCGGAGGGCGCTGCATGGGTCCTCGGCTGCTCGCTCGCAGACCAACGGGAGTACTTGCTCTCCTTGTCCGTCTCGACCTGCGACATCGGCTCAGTGCAGTCGAGTGCCACCGGGACACCGAATGTTCAGGCGAGCGAGCCATCGCTCGGGTTCGGGACCGTCGACCAGACCCTCTCCGAGACAATGAGCTTCAACGTAAGCAACAGCGGAGGCAACGTAGTCGGCACCTCTCAGGTATCCACCTCGGGCAGCAGCGACTTCTCGGTCACCGGCGACAGCTGCACCGACGCGCTGCTGATCGCGGACGCGGAGGACAGTGCGTTCTGCAGCGTCGACGTGACAGTCGCCCCGACGAGTGCGGGCGCACTCAGTGGTGAGGTGACGGTCACGACGACTGCAGGCCCGATCTCACTCTCACTCACCGCGACCGGGGGCCCCGTCGCGACGGTGCCGGGAGTGCCGTCGAGCGTCGACGCGAGACCAGGCGACCTCAGGGCGACAATCACGTGGAGCGCGCCCGATGACGGCGGCGCGCCTATCGAGCACTACAACGTGCGCGAGTCGACAAACGCCGGTACGAGCTGGTCGAACGCCGGCACCGTCTCGAGTTCGCCGGCGACGATCGATGACCTCACCAACTACACCCCTTACGAGTTCGAGCTCCAGGCCGTGAACGCTGTCGGCGCGGGCAGCTGGTCGGGCCCGTCGGCGCCCGTAACCCCGTACGCGCCAGGTGACAGCACCGAGCTGAAGGCGCCGACCGCCACGACAATCAACTACGGCAAGGGCATCGCGCTGACGACCAAGGTCACCGACTCGGCTACTTCGAAACCGGTCGTAGGCGTCGACGTCTCGCTCTGGTCACGACCCGGGCCGAGCGGCCCGTTCAATGAGGTGGCGACCGCGACGACCAACTCGAGCGGCAACGCCAGCATCTCGGTGAGCCCGAAAGCGAAAACCCGCTATGAGTGGCAATTCGTCGGTTCGAGTGGCCACGATCCAGCGACGAGCTCCGTTGGGACGGTCTCGGTCGCCCAGATCGTAAGCGTTGCCGTGACGAAAAACAAGGTCGCACCCGCGAAGGCCACCGTGGTCTACGGCACGGTCTCGCCGAACGAAGCGGGACAAACGGTCGCGCTCGAGGAGCTCGTCAGCGGCAGTTGGCACCATCTCGGCAAGTCCGCCGTGATCAAGAGCCAGACGCTTCCGAACGGGAAGAAGGAAGTGGGGTACGAGATCAGTTACTCGGCGACCAAGCCCGGTACCTACGTCCTTCGTGTGGAGCGCGCGAGCACAGCGACGAATTCCGCAGGCGTTTCCACGAGTGTCGCCGTCACGGTCACGTGAGTCGGCGCGAGTTCGCTCCTCCCTACTGAAGGCCGCGCCTGTAGCCAGGCCCGCTCGCGACGTTCCGGCTGGCGCGCGAGAGAGACATTGAGTCTCCCGCAAGTTATCTTGCGGTCGTGCGTGCCCGGATAGGTGGCGCCGCTGTCCTTGCGATCGCGACTCTTCCTCTCGGTTCGGTGGTGCTGAGCTCGCCCGCTACACCGCGTGCTGGCAGAAGTGCGCTTGCCGATCATCGCTTGGGCACGACAGTCTCGTCGTGCACCGCGAAGGCCCTCGAGGCTGCGGTGGCCAAAGGCGGGATGATCACGATGAAGTGTTCGGGGACGATCACATTGTCGGCGCCGCTCACGATCTCCTCGGGTACCGTCGTGGTCGACGCAGCCAAGGAGAATGTCGTTCTCGAGGGCGCCGAGGCGGCTGAAGGCAGTCGCCTGTTCGTGGTCACCGGCGGGCATTTGACCCTCGAGTCGATTTCCCTCGGCGACGCGTTTGCGGCGGGAGGTGGGGGCAAGAGTGGGCCCTCCGGCGACAACGGCGCCAACGGAGCCGACGCCCCCGGACCTCCCGGAGCGATCAACGGCGGCAACGGACATGACGGCGACAACGGGACCAGCGGCACGAACGGCGTGCCGCAACTGGGCGGTGCCATGTATATCGGGTCGAAGGCGAAGGTGCTGATCGTGAAGTGCACTTTCTTCTCCGATTCGGCATTGGGCGGCTACGGGACCGGCGGCGGCGGCGGAGGTGATGCCGGGGGCTATGGGGGAGACGGTGAGACCGGGGGCAATGCGGTCGGGGGCGGCGTCGGAGGTAGTGGGACGGGAGGTGGCTCCGCGTCCGGAAGTGGCGGCGGCGCAGGGCCGGGGGGTTATGGCGGCGATGGTGGCAGCGGCGGCGATGGTGGCAGCGGAGGCCTCGCCGTTGGCGGCGCGATCTACAACGCCGGGATGCTCTCGATCAACGGCGGCTCGTTCGTGAGCGACTCGGTGGCTGGCGGAGCGGGCGGCGAGGGCGGACACTGCTTCTGCTCCGGAGGCACCGGAGCCGCGGGTGGACAAGGCGGCCAAGGCGGCTCAGCCTCCCCAAGGGATTGAGGCTGACGAGCAAGAGCGGTGAGCTCGAGGGAACGCCTGCAACTAACGGCTCTTTCTCCTTCGAGGTCGAAGTGAAGGACTCGTCGCGTCCTGCCGCGGTCGCGACAAGGACGTTCACCTTGGTCATCGCCACCGCACCCTGAGGAAGGTCAGACCCCTTAGTCGCAGAACACATCAGGTGTCGCGATTGGGAAGTCCGGCTGCCGCCACGGCACCGCGCAACTCAGGGCTTGGGTGGCGGTCCGGTAGACGTGTGCGAAGTCCCGGGCGGATCGACCGCCCAGCTCGGTGGCGCACCCCATCGCTCGGCGAACGTCAGCTCCGAGAGCGGTCGGCGCCGCACGGGGCCATGCCCACCGACGGGCCGTCCAAGGGTGATCGTTCCAGCGAGGAAGACGTCGGCGGGAATCTCGAGCAGCTCTCGCAGCTCGGTCTCCACACCGTGCTGCCAGCCTGTGAAGACCCCGCCGTAGCCGAGTGCCCTCGCAGCGAGAAGCAGGTTCTGGCATGCCGGATAGATCGAGGCACCCTCCATCGGCGACGACGCCCGGTATCGGACGAGGCATGGCAAGACAAGCACCGGCACGTCCTCGAAATGGTCGACAAAGTGCTGCATCGTCGCTGCCATGCGGGCCTTTGGCGAGGCGGCATCCGTGCCACTGCCCTGGTCGTAGCGGTCGTGCTCCCGCTTGGATCTCCAGAACTGCTTGGCGCTTGCGGCGATCAGGCGCTTCGCATCGGCAGCGCGAGGTCCGTCGGTGAGCACGACGAATCGGAAAGGCTGCCGGTTCGAGCCGCTCGGCGCTCGGGTCGCAGCGAACAGCATCGCCCGGAGCGCCGCGGGTGGCACGGGTTCGCTCGTGTAGCGCCGGATCGCTCTGGTCGAGATGAGTCCCTCTAGCAGCCCGACCTCGTCTTCGGGGAGTCGTTGGGTCTCGAGCTTGTCGTCCGGTAGCCCTGCGCGACTCATCGCATCATGATGCCGCACGGCTGCGGCTAGCACATGGAAGGCAGCAGGATCAGTAGCATTGTCTGCAAAGCTCGTCGTCGGCCAAGGCCGAGAGACCCGGCGCCGCCGTGAAGGAGTACCGAGATGCGAAAGACCTTGTCCCTCTTGGCAGCCGGCAGCGTGACTCTGGCGGCCGTCGCGGCACTCGCCTCTCCTGGAGCAGCTTCGGTGCACTCGAAGAGAGCGACACCTGTCGACGCGACGAACGACGCGGTGGTCTGCACCTTGCTCAGCGGCTCCGTTACCTTCACCCCACCTTTGTCGACCGGAGGCACCGCGTCGGGCCACGAGACGGACGCCGTCTCGGCGAAGCTCGACCACTGCAAGGTGAGCGGCCTGCACAAGAGGGTGAAGCTGACAGGCGGAACGGTGACCGGCAAGCTCGTCAGCAACGACGGGTCCCGGTGCGTGGGCCTGCTCGACGGAGCGCCGCCGAAGGGCCTTCTTACTTTCAAGTGGGAGGGCACCAAGCTCAGCTCCGGGAACTCGCTCGTGCACGTTCGCAGTATCGACGGCTCACTACCCGGTGGCGTCGTCGAGGTGATCATTCCCGCTGCCGCCGGTCCGGCCAGCACCGCCACAGGCTCGTTCTCGAAAAGCCATGGCGCGAACGACTCGATCACCGTCTACGGCGGTAAGGAGAGCGCGCTCGTGACCAAGTGCAACGACTCCAAGCTGTCCAAGCTCGTGTTGAAGTCGGGCACGATCTCGCTCAGGTAACCAGGGCCGCCTGGGCGGCCCCTCACACAGCGGGCTCTAATGCTGCAGTCACGGTTTGGAGCAACTGGCGCGCCTCTTCTTTCCTGTCAGTCAGCAAGAGTCGCTTTCTTGCTATTTTGCATCTCGCCTCCACAAGAACAAGATTGCGTTCTCTGATGCTTGCGTTGATCTCTTTCACCAGCGCATCGGTGAATTCGTTGTAGAGGACAATCGTCTCTTCCTCTCGGTGGGCGCGCCAGAGCATGCATGTCGCGGCTCGCGTGGCGTCCTCCGCGGCAGATAGACGGTCCCTGTTCGCCATGCGAGACCGGGCGAGAGCGACGATGTCATTGACGTCGTCTATCCCATTGAAGAACTGTCCGACTTCCTTGGAAGCGGCCAGGGAGTCGAGAGCCCTTCTGAACCCCGAACGCTCTGACAAGAGGGGTGCAGCAGACGCAATGAAGCCTGACTCCGTGCGGAATTGTTCCAACTCCGCCCTTGCTTCAGTCGCCTCTTGCGTCTGGTATCGGCTATCGAACGCGTTGATGGCAAATGTGTACTGCTCTTCAGTCTTGTCGATGAGGAAACCGCTGTTGACGGTGTCATCAGCCCTTCGAGCCAGCTTTGCAATCTTCCTAGCGTGCGCCAGCAGCCCTTCAGGGTGTGGATCCGGCTGTCCCAGTCGGTTACCCATCTTGAATCATCCCCAAGTATCAAAGGTTCCCAGGTGGAATCCCACCAGGAGTCCCTTCCAGTCCTTCGCTTCGATCGTCAAGGCAATCTTCCTTGGGGGCTGTCTTCTGTCTCGGTCGCAACGCGCACCTACTCGGACTGCTGTCCAGGTCAGCGGAGCAAAATGGTTCTAGAGGTCGCAACAGGTTACTCCAAGGGCGGAGGCCGTTCGCGCCGCAAAGCCAAGCAGGACTGCTTCTGCCGTTAAGAAGCCGACGCAACCATGCGGCTGCCCACAGAGGACGGCGGCCTTGCCGACAAGCTCGGAGGCCCGCGGCGAGACCGAGATTCTCGATCACTCGGCTAAGCGGTCAAGGATCCCCCTGTCTTCGGCAATCATCTCTGCGACACGGCGCCGGAACGCCTCGTTGCCTCGACGCGCCTCGATATGCGACGTCAACGCCTGACGTACGAACTCGTTTACCGACACTCCGTCCGCCCGTGCCGCAACTTCCGCTGCCCGAGCCTCGTCGAAGCCGACTCGCACGGTCAACACCTTGCGTTCCGCCATGATGTCATGATAGCAAGACATCAGAGACTGATCCGCTCGGCCATCCGGCATAGCCTGTGGCTGGACTCGGCAAACGAGGGGAGGTCGCGCTGACACCGACGGCAGGTGACAGGGAAGCGCTCGGAAGCAGCAAGCTGCCACGCGCCGGCGCCACGCGCGAACGCTTGGCGCGTTGGGGCGCGAGCCCGACTCTGTGGATGGAACGGGCGCAGGATGTCGTCTCAGCCGCCGTTGGAGTCACGCTCGTAATCCTCGCGGCAATAATCCTGGTCGCGGGCGTGGTGAACTTCGTCCGTGGCCTTGGGAATCTCTCGCTGACGCTCGATGCAACTGACCTGCTCGACGAGGTGCTGCTGGTCCTGATCCTCGTCGAGATCGTCCACACCGTTGTTCTCTCTTTGCGTGCGCATGCTCTGTCGGCTCAACCATTCATCGTGGTCGGGCTCGTCGCAGTCATCCGGAAGATCCTGTTCGCGCTCGGCAGCCAGGAGCGGATCAGCGTCTCGCAGCTCCTGCTCTACATCCTCATGGCGGCGGTGTTCGTCGGGAGCCTCGTGGCTGTGCAGCTGCTCGACTCTCGTGCGCAGTCTTCCGAATTGGTGAATCCGACCTCCGAGCCTTCTTGAGACTTGTCTCGAGTCCAGGACTTCGCCCAAGCGTGATGACCCGAGTACCTATGGAAGCGCCACCGACGGCTGGCACGGTCATGTCAGCAACTTGAAGGAGTTGACGACAGCCTGCGCATGCGACAGGCCCTCGGTGCTCGTCGCGGCCACGATGAACTGAAAGCTGCCAGTCTTCCTGACAACGCTGGCGCTGCAAGCCACTCCGGAACGAAGACGGATTCCGGGCGCAACCTGTAGTGCGGCCCGCGCCCGCGTGCACGAGAACGTTGACGTGTAACCGCCCGCGTTCCCGGTGACACACGACCCGCTTGCGGACTCAACTGGACCAATCGCCGTGACGAGGAGCGCAAGACGGTCGCCATCCGACGTGCCGGCCAAAGTGGGCATGCACGCGAGCAAAGGCGCTTGCGCAGGTCCGAGGCGGCCCGCGAACTCAACCGAGAACGAGCGTCCTGCTAGCGAATATGTCCTTGTCCGGATCGTGCTCGACTGCCTGAGCACGCCTATGGCGACGCCGACGCCGATCACGACGAGCACAGCAGCCGTGAGGGAAGCGAACGCCCGCACGAGAACACGGTACCGCTAGAGGGCGCAGGTCACCGCCCACGACGTTCGCAGTGATCTCGAGGAATCAGCTGCCTCAGAGGCCGTGTCGATACGTGTCGGCTCCTGATCGTTGCCAACCCGAGCCGTCGAGACGATGTTCGAGCGCTGCGTAGAACAACCTCTGGTAGAGGTTGCGCTCGGAGTCGGGAGCGTCGGCGAACGCGCGCAGTGCCATGGTCGAGTGCACCGTTACGAGAGCGCCTTCGTCGGCCCATGTGATTCGAGGATCGTCTGTCGCTTCGCGCAAGATCAAGCCCGCAACCTGATGCCCGATGGCCGCTGCGTCATCCATCTCGCCAAGGCTACGCCAAGAGACGCCGAGGCCGCGGACCTTTGGCCGTCTGAGAGATATCCGGTACAGACTGTCGGGCGGCCCCACGACACGGGCACCTCTTGTCGGCCACGCTGTCAAGGGTTGTGTGGGCTGTTCACACGATTTGGTTCACCCGTCGTAGAAGAAGGCAGGATGCAACCCGATCAACGTGCGCTCCCGATCACTGCTTGCCCGGTCGATCGCCTCCTCGGAGAGATGGTTGGCCACGGATGTAGGCCGCAGGCGCTGCGCCAGGTCGCGTCGTCCGTAATGGCATTGAAGGAAGTACCGGCCAGGGTTTCCGGCAGCGGACGAAAGACGACGGTGCCATACGTCGGAGACGAACAGGCCGACGTCGCCGGCTGAGAGCAGCAACGGGACGGCTGCTTGACCCTCCCAGGTGAGATCGTCGTCGCTCAGGCGATCGCCGGGCGGCGACTGTCCAGAGGTGTGACTGCCGGGGATCACTGCCGTCGGCCCCGCCTCGATCGGGCAGTCCTGCAACATGATGTGCGCGGCCATAGCGAAGATCGGGTACGGGATGCGGCTGTCCCATGGGACCCCGGCCGGGCGCGGGATGTGCGGCCCGCTGTCGATGTGCCATAGACGACCTCCGTGAGTGGACTCCTCGGCAGGCTGTCGCCAAGCGGTGTTGGCGATGACGTGACAGTCCTCGCCCAGCAGCGGCTCGATGACCTCGAGAATCGCCGGGTTGGCGACAGCTCGTTGGCAGGCCTCGCTTCGGTTGAGCATTTCGTATCTAAACGGGAGCCAGTGCCCCTCAGACCGTCGCTTCCCACGAACGTCCGGTGGCAGCTCCTCGAACACCCGATCTATGTCGCTGCGCAGAGCTGCGACCTGGTCGGCGTCGAAGACGCCAGGCAGCGCGGCAAACCCGCGCTGTTCCAGCTCGGAGCTCGCTTCAGGGGCAGGTTCGGTTCTCAGGCCTAGGTAGATCTTGCGCGTGATCACGCCCGCATTCTGGTCGGGAATCGAGCGGAGAGCACGCGTGACTTCTCCACGGCAGCCCCGGCAGACTGCCGGTATGGTGACGATCGACGATGTGCGGGCGCTGGCTTCGCAGCTGCCCCGTTCTTACGAGGCCCTGGTGCGGGACCGGGTCAAATTCCGAGTCGGGCGAATCGTCTACCTGGCGTTCTCGCGTGACGACACAGTGATGGGCTTCGCCTTCCCCAAGGAGGAGCGCGAAGCCTTCGTGGCGTCCGAGCCCGCCAAGTTCCTGATGCCGGGCAAATCGGACCTCCGCTACAACTGGGTGGAGGTGCGCCTGGGAGCCATCGAGGAGTCGGAGATGCGCGAGCTCGTGCTCGATGCCTGGTGCATGGTCGTGCCGAAGAGCGTGGCAGCCGCATACTTCGGGTCGACGACGTCGACCTGATTCTCGGCATGGAGCGGAGGAGGCACACTCCCGGATGCGGCTACTCGCCTTTCAAGTCGCGGATTTGGAAAGCAGTCGCGCCTGTCGTCGCGAACGCGATTCCGACCAACGCCATGACGGCCGCTGTCGTCCAGTCCGGCGGCACCGCGGGCGCAGCTGACATTTGGTGAAAGAGCGACGTGTCGAGCACCCAGTGGTTCACTGCGCCAATACCCCCGACGATCTCGATGAGCAGTGACCAGGCCAGCACGCCGTAGGTTATGGCCGAAGTAGCGCGGGGCCACAGGCCAATGGCGAACATGCCGATGCCGAGAAGGCAGAGCGCGGGGGCGACGGCGTTGAACCCGGCTCCTATCAGAGTGCCCACACCCAGCCCAGCGTGTTCACTTGCCGCGCCGAGCCACGTGAACACGCCGGACAGGACGCCGCACAGCGCAAGCGCAAGTGCCGCGGTGAGGCATCGCCCACCGAACCACCCTGCGCGTGAGACGGGCCGGACCAGGAGATGGTCGAGCCGACCAGCGGCCTCCTCTCCCCGAGCGGCGGTGACCTGTCCACCAGCGACAAAAGCGATCAGCACGGCAACGATGAGCTCGCAGACGCCGAGATACGCGGCGGTGCCTGTTCCCCGTGCTCCGAGCCGCGAGAACACTTGGTGCACCGACGAGCCTGAGATCGTGGCCCCGGCGGACTTGGCTACGAGCCCGACCAGCAGTCCTGTGATCGCGATCGCTACGCCCCATCCGACGACCGTGGACCTGACGAGGCGAGTCGTCAGCGCGACCTGTCCCGAGAGAAGTCGCAGGTGGGGTCTGGCACTCGACCGGTCGGGCAGCGTGCTCGCACCGAGGTCCCGGGCGCCGGCCAAGTGAACGGCGCCAGCGGACAGCGCAGCCGTGAACGCGAAGACCGGAACGAGCGCGAGCGGTCGGGGCGAGGTCAACGGTTGGAGCTCCTCGACCCAGCCGAGGGGAGAGGCCCAGAGGAGCCAGTGGAGGCCTATGCCGGAATCGGCCACCATCCGGATGGCGTAGCTCACCCCGAGAACGGCCGCTGCGTAGGCGGCGGCCTGGCGCCGGGTCGCAGCCAGCTGGCTGGTGAACGCCCCGACGCCGAGCCACATGAGTGCGCTCGCAACGAGTGCGAGCGCGAGGTAGAGAGCAGGTCCGGCCGAGATCCTCACGCGGGAGGACAGCCCGGCGATCGTGGTGATGACAGCCGTGATCGCCCACAACGTCGCGACACCTCCCGCCAAGCCGGCGAGCGCCTGCAAGGTGGCGCGAGCGGGTGTTGTCTGACCGGCGAGAAGGATCTCCCAACGCCCGGCGTCCTCCTCGCCGCGTAGCAGCCTGGTGCTGGTCAAGAGCCCCCACACGGCTCCGAGGATCATCAAGGTCATCGACGTCTTGAAGACCGTGAAACCGGCGACTGTCTGGAGCTGCAAGCCCGGCCCGAACAGCGCACTCGCGGCGGTGTTCGCCCCGAAAGCGGCTTCCAAGTGATTCCGCGAGGTCTGGGTCTTGTAGATGGTCACGTAGCTGATCGCCGACGACGCGACGAAGACACCGAATATGTAGCCCCACAGGACGCCGGAGCGAATCGCCTTGCGGGAGGTCAAGCGGGCGACGACGGAACCGGGGGAGCGCTCGGCCCGGGCGGCGTCGACCGGCGCGACTTCAGTTGCCACTTGCATCCGCGCTGGCTGGCGTCTCGTCCTCACTCGTCCGGCCGTACTGGGCGAGGAATAGCTCCTCGAGCGAGGGCTCGCGACTGAGCACCCGTGTCGCACCGGCGACAGCGAGGGCCTTCAGGAGCGGTTCGACGCTTCCCAGCACCTGGCAGCGCACGACGCGGCCGTCGCCGTGAACCGAGCTCACCCCTGCAACTCCCGTGAGGTCAGGCGGCGCCCCGTCGAAGGTGGCCTCGACGCTCAGCGAGGAAAGGTGGCGCATCTCGGCGAGCGTCCCCATCTCGATGAGGTTGCCCTCGCGCAGGATGCCCACTCGGTCACAGAGTGCCTCCACCTCGCTCATGATGTGCGACGACAGGAACACAGCCTGGCCCCGTTGCTTCGCTTCGTGGATGCAGTGCCGGAATTCCTGCTCCATGAGGGGGTCGAGCCCGTTGGTAGGCTCGTCGAGCACGAGAAGGTCGGCACGAGTCATGAGGGCGGCGACGAGGATCAGTTTCTGCCGGTTGCCCTTCGAGTACGCGCGGACCTTCTTCGAGGGGTCGAGGTC
>JBKQLZ010000260.1:0-7338 GCA_052146895.1 Acidimicrobiales bacterium | reverse complement strand
ATCCGGCGCTCTCGGCGACTGGTACGCCAACGTCCTCTTCTGGCGGCCTCAGGTAACGCTGTTCGTGAACGCGACAACGCTGTTACGGGTGATCGTGCCCTTCGCGCCGGCTGCCTCCGTCCTCAGCCGCCTGCCATCAGGGTTCGCTGAAGTGGGGGAGCGGTTGGGGGTGCACGGCGTACGTTTCGAAGCGGAACTGGCGTCGATGACGCACACTGTGCTCGCGAAGACGGCGAGCCGGAGCGTGCTCGGCACGATGAACGAGTTCTCCCACATGGCCGACGAGTACCGATGGCGCGATGACGAGATCGATCTCATCGAGTTGTCGCTCTGGCTGGCGCGGGTTCCCTGCAGGCCGCTTTTCAAGACGTACGGCGTCCCGGAGGACGCGCTGAGGGCGCTGCTTTCTTAAAGGTCGCTCCTTTTCGTCGCGAGGTGAGCCACGAAGATCGATACTGCAATTTCGGTCAGTTATGACTAGTTCTGCAGCTTCCTTGTCATCTTGGTACTTCTGTCTCTCGGCTCTTCGCATTTCACCCCATCGGACCGAGTTGCTCGAGGTCGACGAACACCGAAGCGTCGATGAGCCCACGACCAGGACGCACAGCCACGGGGATGGCTACGAGCACGCCCCGCCGGTCACGTCCCGGTGAAGAGCGGCGGCAGCGTGTTCGGCCACTGCCCGAGGCGCCAGCGCTTGCCGTTGTCGATCGCCACGTAGGAGCCCTTCATTCCGTTCACCGGCGACGTCTTGGTGGGGTCCCACCAGACGAAGCGGGCGTCGAGGAGCGGGGTGTGCTCGCCGGCTCCCGCCGTGCCGGTCGGTCCGATGCTGAAGCTCCACGCCCCGTACGAGTACGACGGCGCTCCGAGGACGGGTAGTGCGTGCAAGCCACGCGCCAAGTTCGCGGGAGTCAGGTCCGGTCCGGCAGCCTGGAGCGCATCGAAGATCTCGACCAGCTGCGAGTAGTCGCCGTCGGTCTCTTTCGGGATCTGGTGTCCGGTGAGCTTCTGGTACAGGATGCCCGCCGGCGAGCTCGGGCCGTAGATGTCGCTCGTGGCGTTGGCCTCGCTCACTCCGAAGAGATGACCGTCGACCTCTGCCGGGAGGTAGGTCTGGGCCTCGTTGTCGGTGTCGGTCGCGGCCGTCCCCTCGAGCAACCACTCCGGGTAGTAGTTCTGCGCCGCAGCCGCCTTGGTCATGATCCCGAGCGAGAACGGGTCACAGGCCAACACGATGGTCGTGACATGGGCGGCCTTGAACTGCACCATGGCCTCCTGCGCCGACTGCGTGAAGGTCGCAATGTCGAGGTCGTAGTGGAAGAACGTGTTCACGGCGCTCAACGGCACGTGGTATTTCTGCGTGAGCAGCTTGACCTCGGTGCTGGCCGTGTTGCCGTTGCACCCGATGTAAGAAGGGATGTTCGGGATGTAGGTGCCGAACTTCCGGACCGAGTTCCTCAGGCTGGCCTCTCCCGCGTAGATCGCCTTGTGCCCGGCAAGCTCGGTGCCGATCACCTCGGCCATCTGGGCGGCGATGTTGGTGCACGAGGGCAGGGTCGACCACACATAGGGGTTCTCGGACTGGAAGATGTTCTCGCCGTAGTAGGCGTTGCCGTTGAACTCGACGAGGTGATCATTGGCGGCACACCGTGAGAACGGAGCGGAGCCGCCGCCTTGGAGCTCGTAGGGGATGCCGGTCTCTCCGAAGGCGTGTACCTGGTCAGCGATCGTCGTGGCATCGGCGCAAGCCTGTACCTGGTCCTGGCCGAGGAGCTCCGAGGTGGAGTTGCCTGTGGCTGTGACCGGCGTGATCACGACGTGACGTCCGTAGAGCTCATAGACCTTGTTGAAGTAGTTCAAGAAGACCTGCTCGACCTGGCTGGTCGTCGCCTGGGGGGCGTCACCTGCCTGCGCCGCTTCAGCCTCGAGCTCCTGCTCGTTGGCGGTCGTCGGGTACTCGATCTGAGCGAGCGTGATCGTGGTGGAAGTCACGCCGTTGTACGTCGCCCCGCCGTTGTTGCCGGTGAATTTGGGCACACACTCGGCCGCGTAGGCGCCTGGGAACTGCGAAGTGCTGGGGGTACAGGCAGTCCCGCTGACGGTGGTCCCGGTCCCAGCCTTCAAGTTGCCCGAGGCCGGGTACGCGTACGGGTACGGACCCTCCGTGGAAGGCCCCGTAGCCGTGGGCGCCTTGGTTGTCGTTGTCGGGGTCGCCGACTTCGTGCTGCAGGCGGCGGCGGTGATGCCGAGCACCAACGTCAAGGCAGCCGCCAGGCAACAATCGGAGACCACACTCGTCCTCCGCCGCCGGACACGATCAGGCACCAGTCCACTGAGCCGCATCGATCACCCTCCTCGTTGTCGGTCTGCCCGAGCACGGCGATCCTCTGTTCTGCCCTCGAGGCGCACCGGCCCGACAACCGCTGCACCACGATAGCGATCCGAGCGCGAGGACGCCGGGCGATCGAGAGTGTTTGACTGCGACGGCGCTGGTCGTTAGGTTTCGCCTAAATCCGATAAATCCACCCAGGTGGTGTAGGGGGCATGGCTTGCGGGCAACGCGCGAAGCTGGCGAGGAGCGTGCCGAGCCGCTCACCGCTCGTCTCGGTGGCGCCATCTGGAAGTCTCGAACCCAGATCGCGTGGGCGGCAACGGCCGTCGCCACATGGGTGATCCTCGACCATGTGCTGACGCGTGGTCTGCCTCTCGGGATCGTCTTGCTCGGAGTCGTCTACGGGTCGATCTACGCCCTGCTTGCAATGGGGATCGTCCTTATCTACCGGGGCAACCGGATCATCAACTTTGCCCAGGCCCAGATGGGGATCATCGCGGCAATCCTCGCCATCGAGCTGAACGTCACCTATGGCGTGAATTTCGTGCTGGCATTCCTCGTCGGCATCGTGGCAGCGGTGATCATCGGAGCGCTTCTCAGCCTTCTCCCGCGGCACTTTCGCAACAGCTCGCGGCTGATCCTCACCGTCGTCACCATCGGTCTCGCCCAGGCGCTCGGTGGCCTTGCCGCCATCATTCCGAACTTCTTCTGCAACGCTGCCACCAATGCCTCCTGCACCATCGAGGCCGCCCGTCAGACCTTCAACACGCCACTGCACACGCAGTTGACGATCGGCCCGGTCGTGTTCTCGGGCAACGACATCGTGGCGTTCGTCGGCACCGTCGTGATCGCCGCCGCCCTCGCGGTCTTCATGCGCCGCTCGAAGTACGGCCTCGCCATCCGGGCGGCATCGGAGAATGGCGAGAGAGCAGTCCTCCTCGGCGTGCCGGTCCCTCGGCTGGACACGATCGTCTGGGTCCTGGCGGCGGTGCTATCGACGGTGGCGATCTTGCTCCAGACCCCGGTGGTCGGGTTCAGCGGCTTCCAGACGGTCACAGCAAGCAGCGACGACGTGTTGATCCGGATCTTGGCAGCGGCCGTGATCGGCCGGATGGAGTCCATGCCCCGCACCGCGGTGGCCGCGATCGCCATCGGGATCTTCGATGCCGGCGCGACCTGGACCTACTCGAACACCACCTTCGTCGACGCGACCCTTGTGATCGTCGTCATCGCCGCCCTCCTCCTCCAGCGACGCAGCTATGGCGGGATGGCCGCGTCGGACCAGTCCGCCTGGCGATCGGTGGCCTCGGTAAGGCCGATCCCGCGCGCCCTCCTGGCACTCCCGGAGGTGCGCTGGTCGCTTCGGGCCGGCAGATGCGTCCTGGCGGCGGCCGCAATCCTCTTGCCGCTGATGCTCAGCGACAGCCAGACCTACCTGGCATCGATCGTTCTCATCTATGCGATCGTCGGCCTGTCGCTCCTCGTCCTCACGGGCTGGACCGGTCAGATCTCGCTCGGGCAGTTCGGCATCGCGGGACTGGCGGGCGCCGTTGCCTGCGACCTCTACTCCCGTCACGGATGGAACTTCTTCGCCACATTGGCGGTGGCAGTGCTCGTCGGGGCTGGGGTCGCGCTCGTAATCGGGATCCCCGCCTTGCGAATGCAAGGGCCGTTTCTCGCTGTCACGACGCTCGCATTCGGCATCTGCGCATCTGTCTATCTGCTCTCGCCGAACTACCTCACGTGGCTCGTGACCCCATTTGCCAACCGACCACCGATCTTCGGAAGCACTTCTCTTCTCAGCTCCGACGCGGACATCTACTACTTCTGTCTCGTCGGGTTCTTCCTCTGCCTCATGGCGGTGAGATCGCTGCGCCGCAGCCGGATCGGCAGGAGCCTCATCGCGACGCGTGACAACGAGGCCGCCGCCCGGGCGACTGCCCTGAACACAACCCGCCAGAAACTCACCGCGTTCTTGATCTCAGGCGCCATCGCCGGCTTCGCCGGGGCGCTCTTCGTCGTCCAGCAGCAGGGCGTGAACAACGGATCGTTCACCGCGGACATCGACATTGCGATGTTCACCATGGTCGTGATCGGGGGGCTCGGCTCGGTGCCCGGCGTGGTCGTCGGCGCGTTCGCCGTCTGGGCCGCCACGTACTTCCTGCCCGCCGGCTGGGCGGAGCTCGTCAACGGTGGTGGCATCTTGCTCCTGCTGCTCTTCTTGCCCGAGGGCCTCGGCGGGATCATGTACGAGGCTCGGGATCGGGTGCTCACCCTCGTCGCCCGGCGGCGCCATATGACTGCCCGCGGCCTGCCGGTCGGCGAAGCGGCAAACGAGCAAGTCGCCGAGACGGTACTGGTCTCGGCAGCCGCGGCCCGGAGCTTCGACACTGGGAGCTTCGACAGCGCGACCGCCGGAGGGCCCGTCGGACCGCCCCCCGAGGCACCATGACACGTCCCGACGACGTCTTGGCGGTCGATTCCGACCTGCGGCGAGCCGTGCTGTCGATCGACCCGCGCCGGCTCACTGCGCCTTATCCGGTCAGTCCGCTCCTCGTGCTGATGGGCTTCAACGCGTGCTTGCTGATGAGTGGTGCGCTGATGGGGCTCCAGATCGTGGGCATCCAGAACTCGTATCACGCGGCCCTAGCCGTGCTGGCAGCTGCGGCGGTGCAGCAGATCCAGCTCGGGTTCGGGTTCGACTTCCCGGTCGCCGTGGCCGCCAACAGGGGCGACCCCTGGCGCTTCGCCATGATCGGTGCCCTTGTCTTCGCCATGTTTGCCGCGCTCCTCGGGGTTGCGGGCCTCGAGTCGAACACCGTCATCCTCTATTTCGGGGTCTTGCTCGTGATCTCGATCTCGGGTGCTCTCACCTCTACGCAGCACGGCGCCCTCGCGCGCTACTACCCGGCTGGAGTCCGGACTCGGGCGATCCTTGCGCACCGGGTAGTCGGGGTCTCTGCCATCGCGCTTGCGGCACCGGTCGCCTTCGCCTTCGGGACGGTTCTCGGCTGGCAGGCGCCGTTCTTCGCGCTGGCGGGATTGGCGGTCCTCCTTGCGGCGATCGGAGGCTACGTGCTGCCGTTCGGAAGCGAGCCGCCGACGGGCGAGGTTGACACGCTCGGCGCACATGAGGCTGCGGAGTCGCCACCGACGCTGGCCGAGGCGACCAGAGTGCTCTTCTCCGTGCCTTCCATAAAGGCCTTGTACGGGGCCCTGCCGTTTCTCTCGGTGGCCTTCTTGGGCATCGCTTACTACACGAACCTGCTGTACCTGAACGTGTTCCACCAGAATGGCGCCAGTCGCGCCATGGTGCTCGACGTGTCCTCCGTCGGCGCAGCGCTCGGCGTGCTCGCCGCCGCCCTCGTACTTCCGCTGCTTCTGGCCTCCAACCCGAGCCGGGCGATGAAGACGGTCACCGGGGCAGCGGCTGTCGCATTCGTGGCGGCCGTAGTGCTCGCGGTGAGCCCGGCGCTGGTGCTGTCGGCAGCGGCCAACATCGTCTTCATGGCTGCGGCCGCCTGGGTCGTGGCCGGCGTGTACGGGGTCCTGTCGGTCGCGCTGCCAATGCGCTTGATGACGCTCGGCTACGCCATGAGCACGTTGTGGTTCTTGCTCGGGGTCCTCCTCGTAGGGCCGATGGGCGTCATCGGCTCCACGCTGGCCGTTGGCGTCGGCGTCGACTTCGGCTACCGAGCCAGCTTCTGGCTCTTCGCCCCTCTCTTGCTGATGGGCACGGTCGCGCTGCGGCGCTCCGGCCGTTACCTGAGCCTGGACATCGAGCGTCTTCATGCGTCGGTCAAGGCCGACATCGAGGTTCGCCGCGACCGAGCCGAGGGCGGGGGCAAGCTCCTCGTGGCGCGGGGGGTCGAGGCCGGGTACGACAACGTCGCGGTGCTCTTCGGCATCGACTTCGACATCGACGACGGCGAGATGGTGGCCGTGCTGGGCACGAACGGGGCCGGCAAGTCCACGCTGGCCAAGACGTTGTGCGGACTGCTCGTCCCGACGAGCGGCGAGGTGCTCTTCGACGGGCGGCCGATCACGACGCTTGATCCCAACCGCATAGTGAAGATGGGCATCGTCATGGTTCCCGGGGACCGAGGCATCTTCCCGGGGATCACCACGTCGGAAAACCTGCGGCTGGCCGCGTGGCTCTACGCCAAGGACGACGCATATGTGAGGGAGTCGACGAGGACCTTGCTCGAGTACTTCCCCGCCCTCGGGCGACGTCTCGAGGTTCTGGCGGGGAACCTTTCGGGTGGAGAGCAGCAGATGCTGAGCCTCGCCATGGCGTTCGTCGCCCAGCCTCGCCTGCTCATCATCGACGAGCTGTCGTTAGGGCTCGCCCCCACGGTCATCGAGTCCCTGCTCGAGATAGTGAAGTCGATCAACGAGCGAGGCACGGCGGTCATCTTGGTCGAGCAGTCGGTGAACCTGGCCCTGCGGATGACCTCGCGGGCGATCTTCTTGGAAAAGGGCCAAGTGGTCTACCGGGGACCGACCTCGGAGCTGATGGAGCACGAGGAGACGGTGCGTGCGGTGCTCCTCGGCGGAGCCCGCCAGTCAGCCGATGGCACCGAGACCACCGAGGCGTCGGAGGGCGAGCTGGTCACCTCTGTCAGCCACGTAGGCGCCGATCGGCACCACGAGGCCACCAGCGGCGCTCAGAAGACCGACGTGGTCCTCTCGGCCCGGGGGGTCACCAAGCGCTTCGGTGGAGTGCTGGCCGTGAACGATGTGAGCCTCGAGCTCTACGACGGCGAGATCCTCGGGCTCATCGGTCCCAACGGGGCGGGGAAGACCACCGTGTTCGAGATCATCTCGGGCCATCTGCGCTCTGACGCCGGCAACGTGACGATGAACTCGACCGACATCACCAACTGGCCCGCCCACCGGCGAGCGGCGTTCGGTCTCGGCCGTTCCTTCCAGGCGGCTCGACTGTGGCCGGGGCTGACTCTCCAAGAGACGGTCTCTTTGGCAGTGTCGAGGCGAGTCCGCTC
>JBKQLZ010000259.1:0-15046 GCA_052146895.1 Acidimicrobiales bacterium | reverse complement strand
GTCGACGGCTACTTTTCGGATGGGGAAGGTGAGGACGAAAGTCGATCCCGCCGCAATTGCGACGACTACGACTGAGCCGACTTCTGGGCTCACCGGCTAGGCCGATCAGGAGACGGCGAGGCCGTCTGGGTAGGGGTCGAAAGCGGCGCACAGCTCGCTGACTTCCGCCCGGATCGTCTGCACTTCGCTCTCGTCGTCACGGTGGCGAAGGGTGCGGGCGATGAGTGAGGCGACGGTTGCCATTTGGGTCTCCTTCATGCCGGCGGTCGTCTCGGCAGCCGTCCCGAGGCGGAGGCCGCTCGTCACGAACGGAGGGCGCGGGTCGTCGGGGATCTGGTTGCGGTTACACGTGATGCCGGCTCGGTCGAGAACCTCTTGCGCTGTCTTGCCCGTCAGCTCGGCGTCGAAGTCGCGCAGGTCGACGAGGCAGAGGTGATTGTCCGTGCCACCTGCCACCAGGCGGAAGCCCTCCTCGGAGAGTGCTTTCGCGAACGCCACTGCGTTCGATCGGACCTGGGCGGCGTACTGCTTGAACTCCGGCCTGGCGGCCTCGGCGAACGCGACGGCCTTGGCGGCGATGACGTGCTCGAGCGGACCGCCTTGCAAACCCGGGAAGACTGCCGAGTCGATCGCCCTCGCGAGATCCTCGCTCGTGAGGATCGCACCACCTCGCGGGCCTCGGAGCGTCTTGTGCGTCGTCAGCGTCACGACGTCGGCGACCCCGACCGGGCTCGGGTGCTCCCCCGCCGCGATGAGACCAGCCGGATGAGCGGCGTCGAACATGAACTTCGCTCCGACGTCATCGGCGATCTCTCGGAACGGATGCGGGTCGATCGTGCGGGAGTACGCAGTGGTGCCGGCGACTATGAGGCGGGGACGCTCACGTTTGGCCAGGTCACGGACCTGATCGAGGTCGATCCGCTCGCCCGATCCGTCGGCCGCCGCAGACGTCACGCCGTAGTGGACGAACCGGTACAACTTGCCCGTGATGCTGACGGGAGAGCCGTGGGTCAGGTGGCCGCCCTGGTCGAGCCGCATCGCCAGGATGGTGTCGCCCGGCTCGACGAGCGCGAGGTAGGCCGCCAGGTTTGCCGAGGCGCCGGCGTGAGGTTGGACGTTCGCGTGACCCGCCCCGAAGAGCGACGTCGCCCTGTCACGGGCGAGGCTCTCGACCTGGTCGGCAACGACGTTGCCGCCGTAGTAGCGCCTTCCGGGGTATCCCTCGGAGTACTTGTTCGTGAGCATCGACGCCGACGCGGCCATCACGGCCTGCGAGGTGAAGTTCTCCGATGCGATGAGCTGGAGAGTAGAGCGCTGACGCTCGACTTCCCGCTCGAGGAGATCGCGGATCTCTGGATCGGAGGCGAGAACTCCCGAGACGAAGCGCGCAAGGGAGGACTCGGCGGGCGAAGCCGTGGTCATTGAAGCGAGTGTAGTTGGGTAGCCGATCCGGGACCCGGGCATGGGCCTACCATGAGGGCCGTGAGCACACCGAGTGATGGCGACGCAGGTGCCAAGCAGGAGGCCGCTCTGGCCGAGGCACAAGCGGAGCTGGATCGCCAGGAAGAGCTCGACGAAGCGCCTCTAGACCAGCTAGGAGAGAAGGAGGCACACCTGCTTGGGGGCCTGTACACCGGCCCCGACCGCAAGTGGCGGGAGCACATGCAGTCGGTCGACGCAGCTGTCCCTGCCGGCGAGGCCCAACTCGCGGCGCGAGTAGGTCAGGGCGAAGAGGCTGCGTTGCTAAAGGACTCAGACGAAGCAAAGGCCGACGCGTCGGTTGTTGCCGCCGCGGGCGGTCCGGCCGAACTCGCACAGGACTCGAGCGGCCTTGAGGCGGAGATCGACAGGGACCTCGACGCAGCGATGAAGGAGTTCATCGAGCTGAACGCCGACAGCCAGGCGGCTCGCCAGGCGGAGCGCGACCACGATTCGGCTTCGGCACACGCCGCGGCCGCGGCTGCTCAGGGCCTGTTGGCCGAGGAGTCGAGTGCGCTCGCGGACGCCGACCAGGCGCTTGCAAAGCTGGAGTCCGAGATGCGAGCTGCGGGGGAGCAGCCGCCGCAGCATCAGGACTGAGGTCCGCCTCCGAGGATCTCGGCCGCGGGGATGGCGCCCTCGCGAAGGATGCGGGGGATCGCGGCTGCTCCTGCCCCTGCTCCTGCTCCTGCTCCTGCTCCTACCAGCGATACGACGGTCGAGGGCGCGCCATCGCACAGCCCGCCGTCGATCACCACCTCCACGGCGTCCCCGAGAGCCGATCGCAGCTCTTCGGCTGTGTGTGCTGGCTGGTGTCCGTGCCGGTTCGCGCTCGTAACAGCAAGCGCACCCGTTCTCGTGAGTAACAGGCGTGCCGTCGGCTGGTTGGGACAGCGAATGCCGACCGTCGTCGGGTCGCCGCCGAGATGAAGCACTCTGTGGCCGGGTCCGTGGTCGGGTGCGATGCCGAGTGCGGGTTCGTGGCCGGCGCCGTGGCCTGGGACGCGACGCTCGAGGACGAGCGTCAGCGGCCCCGGCCAATACCGCTCGATGAGAGCGATCGCGCGTGAATTGAGTTGCGCGAACTCTTCGGCGTCGGCTGGTTGAGCGATCAGGAGCGGCAGGGCAGAGTGCTCAGGTCTTTGCTTCGCGGCAAAGATCCGCTGCGTCGCATCGGGACGGAAGGGATCGACGCCGATCCCGTAGACGGTGTCGGTCGGGAGGCCGATGACGTGGCCGTCTGCAATCGCCGCCACAGCCGCTTCGAGCTGCGCCGCCAGCACCTGATCGGGATCGGGATCGGGATCCGGACCGGGATCGGCGTCCGGCGCGCTCATCGCCGCGCGACGAGAACTCGGGGGCGTTCGGTCAAGTCCGGACGGACCTCGGCGCGCGAGAAGCCGGCCCGTTCGGCCCGCTCGACTACTGCAACTGCTTGATCCGGGGCTATTTCGATCACGAGAATGCCCTCGGGCGTGAGCCAGGCTGGAGACTCGTCGATGAGCTCGTTTATGACCTCTAGGCCTGTCGGCCCCGCCACGAGCGCTGGATAGGGATCGTGGTCTCGCACGACGGGATCCAGGGTCGACCACTCGGCGGCCCCGAGATACGGGGGGTTCGAGACGATCATGTCGAGGGCCCCCGCGAGCGCTGGCGGGAGCGCCGCAAACCATGACCCTGCGAGCAGAAGAATGTCTCCGGCAGCTCCGATCGTCCGGTCGATGTTCTCCGCCGCCAGGTTGAGCGCCTCGCTCGAAGCGTCCGTGGCAAAGATCCGATAATCGACTGAGCGGCTCGACAGCTCCGACGCGAGAGCGCAGGCGATGACGCCGGAGCCCGTCCCGAGGTCAGCGATGTTCAGTGCTTGTGCCGCAGCTTGGCCGCGCGCGGCCAGCTCATCGAGCGCGAATCCCACGAGGACCTCAGTCTCCGGCCGGGGCACGAGGGCCCTTCCGTCCACGGCGACGTCCAGGTAGCGAAACCCCCAGTGACCCAACACGTGCTGCAGCGGCTCTCCGCTCGCCCGGCGTTGGGCGAGGACGAGCGCCCGTGCCCGGACTGTGCCCTCGCTTGGGTCAGACCACACCTCTTCGACTATCCAGCGCGCTTCGCGCGGCGAGCCGACGACTTGAGCTATCTCGTCCGTCAGCGCGCGCCGGAGCTCGCCAGACCGGCGGCGCTCGTCACGCGTCTTTGAGTTGACGGATCCGCTCATCGTTCATCAAAGCGTCAACGAGCTCGTCGAGGTCACCCATCAAGATCTTGTCGAGCTTGTACAGGGTGAGGTTGATCCGGTGATCGGTGACCCGGTTCTCCTTGTAGTTGTAGGTGCGGATCTTCTCCGATCGCCCGCCGCCGCCGACCTGAGCTCTCCGCTGACTGGCCAGGTCCGCCTCCTGGCGACTCCGCTCGAGCTCGTACAGGCGAGCGCGCAGGACCTGCAGAGCGCGGGCCCTGTTCTGGATCTGGCTCTTCTCGTCCTGCATCGAGACGACGAGGCCTGTGGGGACGTGAGTGATCCTGACGGCCGAATCTGTCGTGTTGACCGACTGACCCCCGGGCCCAGTCGAGCGGTACACGTCGATCCGCAGGTCGTTCGGGTCGATCTCTATCTCCACCTCGTCAGCTTCGGGAAGGACGTTGACCGCGGCCGACGACGTGTGCACACGGCCCTGCGACTCGGTAACTGGCACCCGCTGGACCCGGTGAGGCCCCGCTTCGTGCTTCAAGCGCTGCCAAGCATCCTCACCCTTCACGACGAAAGTGACAGAGTCGATCCCGTTCAGGTCCGACTGGCGTAGATCGAGGATCTCGACCCGCCAGGACCTGTGATCGGCGTAACGCAGGTACATGTCCAGGAGGTCCTTCGCGAACAGGTTTGCCTCCTCTCCGCCCTCAGCCCCCCGGATCTCGACGATCACGTTCCGCCCGTCGTTGGGGTCCTTCGGTAGCAGGAGGGCCCGCAAGGACTCCTCGAGCGCGGCAATCCTTTGCTCAGCGGACTCGATCTCGCCTTGCGCAAGATCGCGCTCGTCTCCGACCGACTCCGAGTGCATCTCGCGCGCTGCCTTCTCGTCGTCGGTGGCGGACTGCAGCTCCCGCATGGTGCGCACGAGCGCCTCGAGGTCCTTGTGCCGGCGCGACAAGTCCCGGAGCAATCGGGGGTCGTTCCCGATGTCCGGGTCGGAGAGGCGAGCGAGGAGGTCCTCGTACTCGGCCTCGAATTCAGGAAGCCGTTCGAGCACGAGACGAGGTTAGGCCTGTTTGGCGGGCGCGCTTCGACGCGCCGCTATCAGGACTTCTTGGACTTGCGTGCGCCGTAGCGGCGCTCGAAACGCTCGACCCGGCCTCCGGTGTCGACGAGCTTCTGCTTGCCCGTGTAGAAGGGGTGACACTCGTTGCACAGCTCGACGTGCAGGTCTGCCTTCGTCGAACGAGTCTCGAAGGAGCTGCCGCAAGAGCAGTGGACGGTCGTCGTCACGTAATTCGGGTGTAGGTCTGTCTTCATGGCCTGGACATTGTACGGGTTTTCGGCGGTCGCCCGGACGGTCGCCCGGCGGTCGCCCGGACGGTCGAGCGCCGGGCCGGAGGTAGGCGGCGGGCGGGACGGCCGCGCGGCGCGGTCTTGGGCGGGATTTCGGGCACTGGACGACAACGTGGTGCATACGCCGTACACGATTGGCGTCCAGTGCTTGTCTCCGTCCACGATTTTTCAGCAGGTGGGAGTGCTTCGTGCCCCCACGTGGGGCACTAACTGCTTCCAGTCCCGTGATATCGAGGGCTCGGACGTCCGGCGCAGCTCCCGACGATCCGCCAGCTTGCCTCCGACCTCGGTCTCGCCAAGGGCACGGTGAGCAAGGCCTACGAGACGCTGCTCCGCGATCGCGTCGTCGAGAGCCGAGGACGGTCGGGCACGGTTGTGTCGAGCCAACCGGTCAATCCCGCAACCGCACGTCAATCCGTCGTGGACGCGGCCGACCGCTTGGCGGTGACCACCATCCAGAACGGCTTGACCCGTGAGGCGGCCCATGCCGCGCTCGACTCAGCGTTGGCGAGGCTGACTTGACGGACTGAAGGTCGGCGACGAGTCGCCAGGCCGAGCCGATCAGTTCTGCGGTGCCGGAGCCTTCGCGATCTCGAGCAGGAACTCGTCGTTCGACTTCGTCGTCTTGATCTTGTCCATCAAGAGCTCGAGGCCCGCAGCCGCATTGCCTTCGGCCCCTAGGGCGTTCAGCACACGGCGAAGCTTCCAGACCTGCTGGAGCTGACCACGGTCGAACAGCAGCTCTTCGTGGCGGGTCGAGCTGGCGTTGACGTCGATTGCCGGGTAGATCCGGCGCTCAGCGAGCTTCCTGTCCAAGCGCAGCTCCATGTTGCCCGTGCCCTTGAACTCCTCGAAGATCACTTCGTCCATCTTCGAGCCGGTCTCGACAAGAGCGGTCGCAAGGATCGTGAGCGAGCCGCCCTCTTCGATGTTCCGCGCCGCACCGAAGAACTTCTTCGGCGGGTACAGGGCGCCCGAGTCGACACCGCCGGACATGATCCGACCCGTCGCCGGCTGAGCGAGGTTGTAGGCGCGGGCCAAACGGGTGATGCCGTCGAGGATGATGACGACGTCACGACCCAGCTCGACAAGGCGCTTCGCCCGCTCCATCGCGAGCTCCGCCAGCGCGGTGTGCTCGTCCGCGGGGCGGTCGAACGTCGAAGCCATCACCTCGCCCCGGACGGACCGGCGCATGTCGGTGACCTCTTCCGGCCGCTCATCCACAAGCAGGACCATTAGGTGGACGTCGGGGTTGTTGGCCTCGATCGAGTGAGCGATCTGCTTCAACACGGTCGTCTTGCCTGCCTTCGACGGCGAGACGATCATGCCGCGCTGGCCCTTGCCGATCGGAGAGATCAGGTCCACGATCCGCGCCGTCACGTTGGACGGGTCCTCGGCCATCTCGAGTCGCAGGCGCGAGTCCGGGAACAGCGGGGTCAGATCCTCGAAACGAGGCCGACGCGCTGCCTCCTCGACCGACATCCCGCAGATCGTGTCGATGCGGAGCAGCGCCGGGTACTTCTCGCTCGGGCCGGCCGGGCGGCAACCACCCTCGATGGCGTCACCGCGGCGCAATCCGAAACGGCGAGCCTGGCTCACCGAGACATAGACATCCTTCTGGCTCGGGAGGTAGCCGCTCGTGCGGAGGAATCCGTAGCCCTCGTCCCGTAGGTCGAGCAGTCCCTTAACCGGGACGAGCTCGCCCTGGTAAGGGGCGTCAGCCTGACCGCTGCCTTGAGGCTCGCGGTCGCCTCGCTCGCGGTCCCGGCCACGGCGCCTGCGACTGCGGCGGTTGCCCGCATCGCCTTGGTTGTTCCCACCGGCCTGGCTGTTCTGGTTGTTCTGGTTGCCCTGGCCTTGACCGCCCTGGCCTTGACCGCCCTGGTACTGACGATCGCGCTGTGGACGACTCTGGGTCTGGGTACCGGACGTGGCACCCGATGACGCTTGCGACTCGGACGAGCCGTTCTCGCTCGCAGCTGTACCACCGGCGGCGTCATCCTCGGAATCGCTGTCGGGCGAGAACGACCGTCGGCCGTTCGAGCCGGACCGGGTCGTGGACCCGCGCTTGCCGGCTGCCGGCGCATCTTCGTCGGCACGACTGTCGCTGAGATCGCCCGTACCGCCGGCGGTCGGCGCATCGCCGGCGCTGACCGCGACGGACGCAATCCCGGCGTCGGAATCGCCGTCGGCCGAAGCCTCGGCGCCTTCCGCGGCCGTCTTCTTCGGAGCTCGCGCACGGGTCGCCCGCGGCTTTGCGCCAGCGGCCTTGCCGTTCGAGTCCGTGGCCGAGCCATCGCCATCGGACAGAGTCGCCCCGGCGGTGCCGGAGGCGGTCTCGGCCGTGGCGCTAGCGCCGTGACCGTTGCCGTTTGCCGGAGATGAGTCGACCTCAACTCCTGCGGCGCGCAAGATCTGGGTGACGAGATCTGCCTTCTTGACCCGCGCTACGGGTTCGAGCGACATTGCGGTGGCAATGGCTCGCAGCTCATCGCTTGCTTTGCGCTCCAGTATCGAACGCTCGAGCTGCTGCTCTCCGCTCATGGAATTCCTCTCTTTGTGGTGTAGCGGTCTGCGTTGTGCCTTTCACGGACCGGCGAGGCTTCTTTGCCTGCCACCGAGACCGTGAAACAAAAACGGAAGACGTTGTGACACTCCCGCCGAGACGAGTGACCCTGAGAATCGGTAGTGAACACCGATGCACACGGGGCTCAGGTCTTCGGCTTCATCGCCGGTTGGCCATCGGGCGAAATCGCGAGAGGCGCGCAGACCGAGACGTCTCCAGCGGTTCCCCCCGCCTCCTGCTGTCGCTTCCTCGCAACTGAGGTAGTTGGTACTAAATGTTTCGCGACGACTAGCGAAGGTAATTCTGATGGTAGTGCGGCGGTCTCCGCCAGGCAACAACCCCCGGGACGGATGTACCGGGTAACCAGGCACCACCGACTGCGTACAGGATAGCGCCGACCGAGCACACACCGCGCGCGGCCCCCGTCAGCGTCCCCGGCGGAGCAGATTCTGCGAGAGTCATGACCATGGACGCGACCGGTCCCGACGCGGATCTGCTCTTTCCCACCGACACCCGCCCTCTGAGCATCGCCCGCGAGATCTACGGCGACCTCGCCTCCCTCCCGATCGTCTCCGCCCACACTCACGTCGAAGCCGCGCTCCTCGAGCGCAACGAGCCGTTCGCGGGACCGGCCGAGCTTCTCGTCACTCCCGACCACTATCTCCTGCGCCTACTGCACGCGTCGGGCGTGGACCTCGCATCGCTCGGGCGTCGCGAGCGCGCAGGCGAGCGCGACGACAGCGCAGACGCAGTCGGCCACACGGTTGAGCCTGCCGAGACTGGCGGGCGAGAGATCTGGCGCGTCCTATGCCGTAACTGGCCGGCGTTCCGAGGGACCAACTCGCGCCTTTGGCTCGAGATCGAGCTCGCTCGTCTCTTCGGGGTCACCGACCCTCTCGCCGAGGCGACGGCAGACTCGACCTACGACCGCATCGCGAGCGCCCTCGCCGAGGACGACTACCGGCCACGTGCCCTTTACGAGCGGTTCGGGATCGAAGTGCTCGCGACGACAGATGGCGCGCTCGACCCGCTCACGAGCCACCGCAAGCTCGCAGCTGACCCGCACTTCGTGGGCCGCGTCATCCCGACCTTCCGTCCTGACAAGGTCCTCGACGCGACACGCGACGACTTCTCATCGAATGTCGCCCACCTTGGCCGGCGACACGATGTTGATACCGGCGGGTGGCGGGGATACTGCGAGGCCCTCCGCATGGAACGGGAGCGGTTCATTGCGCAAGGGACCGTCTCGAGCGACCACGGGCCCAGTCTTCCCGACACTATCGACCTGAGCGAGCACGAGGCCGCGCGGCTCTTCGCTGACGTGCTCAGCAGCTCTGCGACCGAGGCCGACCGGAGAAAGCTAAGTGCGCACCTGCTGTTCAAGATGGCCGAGCTCTCCTGTGACGACGGGCTCGTGATGCAGCTGCACGCGGGGATCCTGCGCGACCATGACAGCACCGCGCACGCTCGTTTCGGGCCTGACATAGGTGCCGACTTCCCGGTGGATGTCTCGTTCACACGAGGGCTGCGACCGCTGCTCGAGCGCTTCGGCTCAGACCCTCGGTTCACCCTCGTCGTCTACAGCGTCGACGAGACGGCCTACGCCCGCGAGCTCGCACCCATGGCGAGTTACTACCCCGCCCTCAGGCTCGGGGCGCCGTGGTGGTACCTCGACGCGCCCGACGCCATGACGCGGGCGCTCAGCCAGATGGCCGAGGTGGCGGGCTTCTCGCGCTCCGCCGGCTTCGTCGACGACGCCCGCTCGTTCTGTTCGATCCCCGCCCGCCACGAGGTGGCTCGGCGCGTGACCGCGGCCTTCCTCGCCCGCTTGGTCGCCGAGCACAGGCTGAGCCTGCAGGAAGCGATCGACACAGGAGTCGACCTTGCATACCGGCTCCCGAAGTCGACGTTCGGCCTGTGAGAAGGCTGTCCCGCGAGACGTTCGCGGGTGCCCGCGAACCCGATCCCGTGCGCATCGTCCACATCGGCCTCGGCGCCTTTCACCGGGCTCACCAGGCCTGGTACACCGAGCACGCCGACGATCGGTGGGGCATCGCGGCCGTCTGCGCGCGGAGCTCACGGCCCCTCGGGGAGCTCGGCCAACAGGGCGGGCTGTACAGCCTCTTCGAGCACCACGAGGCCGGCTGGCAGCCGTCGGTCGTCCAGTCCATCTCGAGCGTCGAGGACGCCTCCGATTCGACCCTCATCCGTCTCCTCACTTTGCCTGCGGTCAGTGTTGTCACCCTGACCGTCACTGAGACCGGCTACGCGCCGAGCTCACCTGTCGTCAAGCGGCTGGCGCTCGGCCTCGCCGAGCGGTTGCGCCACGATGTCGGGCCGATCGCGTGCTGCTCGCTCGACAACCTGCCGAGCAACGGCGAGGTGCTCGAGCGGGCGACAAAGGCTGCTCTGGCCGAGACGCAGCCCGATGCCGTCAGCTCGCTCGATGAGCTGGTGAGCTTCCCCTCGAGCGTCGTCGATCGCATCACGCCCCGGCCGACGGCAGCAGATCGTGCGAGGGCGGCGGAGTGGCTCGGGCTCGAGGACTCAGCCGCCGTGGCGGCCGAGGCGTTCAGCGAGTGGGCTTTCGAGGACCGCTTCCCGGCGGGCCGGCCGGCGTGGGAGCGAGGCGGCGGACGCCCGGTCGAGGACGTCGGGGGGTTCGGGTTGAGGAAGTTGCGTTTCTTGAATGCTGGGCACTCGGCCCTCGCGTATCTCGGCGCACTCGCCGGGCACCGCACGGTTGACGAGGCGATCGGAGACGAAGCGGTCGCGCTCCACGTCGAAGGGCTTTTCCACGAGGCCACGCGAGCGCTCGGCGCAAGCGCTGACGGGCTTGGCCTGGAGGCGTACTGCGAGTCCCTCCAGGTCCGTTGGTCCGACCGCTTCGTCGCCCACGAGCTTGCGCAGATCGCCGAGGACGGCGTGGCCAAGCTGTCGGTACGAGTGGCACCTACAGTGACAGCACTCCGGACCCGGTCAATGCCGCACCACTGCGTAGCCGTCATCGCGGCATTCTGGGACCACCTTCGGGGATGCTCGGGGATGGCGATCTCGGAGTCAGACGAGGAAGTGGCAAGACGCTGCCAGCAGCGCTCGCTCGACTCGGCTCGCGCGCTGCTGGGAGCGCTTCAGCCCGAGCTGGCCGACGACGGCGAGCTGGCGGCCGCCGTCCTCGAGAAGTCAGGCCGGAGCCGGTAGAGAGTCTCGCCCGCCTCCTCCACCACGAGCAGATCCTCGTCGGGGTCCGCCCGCAGCGCCCTGAGGTCGACGGTCGCGGGGTCGAGGTATCCGAGCCCATGCGCCCGGCAGCGATCCTCGTCGATACCGGTGGCGAGAGTGACGGTGATGCGGGGTCGCTCGCCGCCATCCTCGGACCAGGTGCCGTCGCCACGCAAGTGAGTCGAATGCGCAAGGACGCCGCCCGGGATCCCCGAGTAGGTACCCCATTGCCCGACGAAGTAATCCCGCACGTGATATCCGATCTCGGCAAGGAGGGCGCCATGGGTGCGTGAGAACTCGGTGATGTGCGGGGCGAACAACACGACCTCACCCCCGTCAGCTACGACTGGCTCCACCTTGTACATGCCCTTGGCGCCGGTCCACATGTCGTCGTAGCGCTCGGGGAGGACCGAGATCACCCGCCGTACAGCGCGATCGAGCCACCGGACATGAACCTCCGCGGAGAGGGCCGAGGCTGCCGCGAACGACTCCTCGGGAGTCCCCGGGAAGATCCCAGCGAGACGCTTCCCGCCGGGGGCGACGACGAAGCACGTTGCGCACCTGAGCGTCGGCACCATGGATGCCGCCCGGTCGATGACTGCCCGCACAGGTGTGACCCCGAGCGTCCCGATGAGGGCGCGGGAGGTATGAAGCGCACCGAGCCAGTGGGTGGCGTCGATCACCTCCGGCCCGGAGACACCCGGGAAGAAGTACTTGTTGCCACCCGAGTACCCGACGACCTCATGAGGGAAGACAGGCCCGCAGACGAGCGTCGCGTCAGCCTCGGCGACGAGGCGGTTGATCCTGACCTCGACCGCGCCGGCGAGGCGACCATTCGTGAGCTCGGCCATCTCGCTCGAGGAGATCGACCCGAGTGAGACGAACGTTCCGTCGTCGGCCCAGTCATGGTTGCGAACGGCACCACTCACGGGGCCGAGGTGGCGCGCGAGAGCGTCCGGAGTCATGGGCTGGTGCGTCCCGAGCGCGACGAGCCACGTGACCGAGGCAGCCCGCGGGAGGAGCGTTGCTTCGACCACCCTCGCGATCCGCGCCATCGGAGCAGAGCGCGTGCCGTCCGGCACGAGCACGACGATCGACTTGCCGCCGAGTTCGAAACGCTCGATCACCGCCATGGCCGCAGCCGCGATCTCAGAGTCGGAGCAGCCGGAGGTGTCCGTATATGGTTCGCCGATGGCGGAGACGGCCTCCTCGCTCATCCTCTCGTCCTCGGTTCTCCGCGTCACGGTCCAGCCCGATCCCTGGCACCTCGTAGTCTCCGACGATAGGGGGCGCATCGTGCTGGAGGAGGCCACGGCGGCCGGGGGAGCGGGACCCGCCGGTGGCCAGGCTGGCGGGCCGCTCGGCTTCCAGGCTGGCAGCGACGCACCCCGGCGACGCTGGCGCGACGGCCCTGTGCGTGAGTCGCCCGGGCCGGAGAACGAGGACCCTCCCGGCACCGGCGGCTGGTGGAATGCCACGCGGGTCACCTCCGAGCAGCGCTCCGACATCAGCTACGAAGCGGCGCTCGCGACCAACGACCCCTCCGGGCGCGGGCTCTCCATCGTGATCGAGCTGGACGGTGAGGCGGTGCTCTCGGTCCGAGCGCGCGTGACCGGCGCCACGGAGGACGTCGAGGCGATCGGACAGGGGTACGGAGTACGGGCGGGCGAGCGTTTCTTGGGGTTCGGCGAGCGGTCCGATCGTGTCAGTCTCGAGGCCGGTGTGATCGAGCACTACGTCGGAGAGGGTCCTTACCAGCCGCACGAGTACCCGCTGCTGACGGACACCGTGCCGGCGTGGGGCATCCGCCAACGCCGCGACGCGACTTACTTCCCCGTTCCGTGGGTGCTCTCAACTGCCGGTTATGGGCTCTCGATCGACGGCGACGAGATCAGCTACGTCCGTGCGCGGACTCCGATGGCGGACCGGTGGAGCATCGAGGTCGAGTCGGACGCGCTCGCGTACCGCCTGTTCCACGGGCCTTCGCCGATCGAGGCGCTCGAGCGCTACACCGCCGCGGTGGGCCGCCAGCCACAACCGCAACGGTGGTTCTTCGGGCCCTGGTACCAGACGGGCCACGCCAATCACGTGCCGATCGAAGAGGAACAGCGCCAGCTGTCCCTGCTCCGGGCAGCCGGCGCCCCGGTGTCTGCCGCCGAGACCCACTGCCGTTACCTGCCGCTCGGCGAGGACCGGGGCCATGAATCAGCAGAGGCGGCGCGCACCGCCTTCTTCCACTCCGAAGGCCTCGCGGTCGTGAGCTACCTCAACCCTCTCGTGGGCGAGGAGTACCGCGAAGCGTTCGCGGACGCGCTCGGCGAGGGGGCGCTTCAGCGGCGGCCGTCTCGACATGGAGGCCAGCCCGGCGGGCCTTACTCGTTCATGGCCTACGCAGGGGGACGCGTCCCGCCTCACACGCTCGAAGCGCAGTACGACTTCACGACTGGCGGCTCCCGGCGAGCTTTCGGCGCCATTGCCGAGCGAATCGTGATGGCGGGTCACGACGGTTGGATGGAGGACTTCGGGGAGTTCACGCCGCTCGACGCCGTCCAGTCCGACGGCAGCACCGGCACGGGCGCCCACAACCGCTATCCGACGGACTACCACAGTGCCTCCGCTTCGGTCACCGCCGAGCTCGAGGAGCGCTACGGCAGGAGGCTCGCTCGGTTCGTGAGGTCGGGATGGCGAGGCACTCCGGCTGCCGTGCCGATCGTCTGGGGAGGGGACCCCACTACTTCCTGGGGATACGACGGGCTCGCGAGCGCGGTCATCGAAGGGCTGTCGGCCGGCGCAAGTGGGGTGGGGATGTGGGGTGGAGATGTGGGGGGGTTCTTCTCGACTTCCGAGCGCCTCACGCCTGAGCTGTTGCGCCGCTGGATCCAGTTCGCGGCGTTGACTCCAGTCATGCGCACGAAGGCGGGCGGGATCGAGATACCGCCATACGAGCGCCCGCAGATATGGGACTCCGACGTGTTGCCGACATGGCGGCGCGGGGCGAGCCTTCACACCCAGCTGAACGACTACCTCATGGCTGCGCACGCGACTTACCGGCGGAACGGTCGGCCGATCATGGCGGCGATCGAGCTCGTCCACCCTGACGACCCGGGTTGTGCCGGGGTCGAGGACGAGTACCTGCTCGGGGCGGACTTGCTCGTGGCGCCCGTGCTCGAGCCAGGGTGCACTGCCCGCACGGTCGTCCTCCCGCCGGGGAGATGGATCGACCTTTGGAGTGTCGTCAGCTTTGATGACAGGATCCGTGGGCTTGCCATGACCGGAGGACGACGCCCGGAGGTCGACGGGCCGCACCGGTTCGTCGTCGCCGTCGGCGACGACGAGATCCCCTTGTTCGTCCGCTCCGGTGCCGTGCTCAGCCTTCTCTCCCCGGACGTGGACACACTCAGCCCCTACGGCACCGAGGCTGCCGTCGTCGGGGCGGCGGAGCGAGACGACCGGCGGTCGCTGCTGGCGTTCCCGGATGAAGCCTGGACGGGAGCGATCGGGCCGGGTGACGAGGCACGGAGCGCGCTCGGCGACAACTTGTGGACGCTCGAGATCATCTCGGCTCGGTCGCGAACCTGGGAGCTCTCCGCGCTGCTCGGCCCAGCTCTTCAGGTCGTCGGCGTCTCGTGCGGGGGGAAGCCGCTCGGCTCGCGCCGGTGGTCCTACGACGAGTGGGCGGGAGTGCTCCGGTGCTCGTTCGAGGGAGACGCCGTGGTGCTCCAGGCGCAGGTCGCGCACGTCGCGCAGCTTGCTCAGCTCGACTAGAGCCCGAGCGCCTCGAGCACCGCGCCCATCTCGGCGTCGACGGCAGGCGGCACGGTCAGCTGACTGATGGCGAGGTCGGGGTCCTTCAAGCCGTGACCCGTGAGGACGCATACGACACGGCTCGATTCGGGCACGCCGAGCTTGATGAGCCCTGCGACCGACGCCGCCGAGGCAGCCTCGCAGAACACTGACTCCTCACTCGCCAAGAAACGGTATGCGCTCAATATCTCCTCGTCGCTCACCGCGTGGATCCCACCGCCCGACTCGCTCGCGGCGGAAGTGGCGCCGAACCACGAGGCCGGGTTGCCGATGCGGATGGCTGTCGCGATCGTCTCGGGGAACTCGACCGGTGCGCCGTTCACGATCGGCGCGGCCCCCTCGGCCTGGAATCCCATCATGCGCGGAAGCCTCGTCGAGTGCCCGGCCGCCTTGTACTCGAGATAGCCGCGCCAGTAAGCCGTGATGTTGCC
>JBKQLZ010000258.1:0-2643 GCA_052146895.1 Acidimicrobiales bacterium | reverse complement strand
ATCAGCCACCGGGGGCGCGCCGCGCGGGCGCTGGCGGCGTGGCTTGGGACTCACGGGGGCTGACTCGGACGAGCCAGCCCCCGACCCCGACGGGGCGTCTTCGCGAAACCGACTCGCTACTTGGTGATCTTGATGATGCGCTCCATGCCCAGCTGGGTGTGGCTGCGTCCGTCCTGGGTGTCCATGAAACACGCCTGCACATACACGCCCGGCTTGGCCGTGACCGTCTCCTGCAGGAATGCGCCGTTGGAGAGTGGCCCGGCGAACGTCGCAAAGCCGATCGCCAGCTTCTGCGCCTGCTTTTCCTTGCCCGCCAGCAGCAGCTTGACGAGCTGCTTGGCCACCTTCTCGTTTTTGACCTGGATCGCGACGTCCATGTGCACGAGGAAGCCTTCGTTTTCAAAGCGCACAACCTCGCCGTCGTGCAGGGTGCTCGGGCCGCGGAAGCCGAACTCGATCGAGCGAACCGTTGCCTGCGGAGTGGGCAGTGTCGCCGGGGACTTGGCTGTGCTTACCGTGAAGCTCGTGCGCAACTGTGCTTCGCCTTCCCCCGTGGCGACCAGCACGATGTACTGCCCCGGCTGCAGTTCGGTCTGCGCTTCAGCCTTCTGGCCGGGATTTGCTTCGGTGTCGAACACGATCGAACCGAGCTTGCTCGAGTTGTTCGGGTCCCTCCCCTTCTTTTCCTTGCTGAACGCTTCGGCCTGCGCCACGGTCACACCGGGCTTCAGCAGGAACACGATCACGGCCGCTTCCTTGACCCCGGTGTCGCTCGTAACGATGTTGGCCCCGCCCGATTCGAGGGTTCCGCTCACCGTCGCCGAGGACGGCGTGACGGCGATCGATACGGTGGGCAGCGGCGCAGCCTGAGCCGCGCCAGAAGCGGCGAGGCTGGCAGCCGCAACCAACGCGGTGGTGCTGGCGGCGAGGCTCGCTCGCATGGTTGTCTTGTGCACTTTGGTCTGTCTCCTGTTTGATGGGTAAAGGGATGACATCCCGCACTCTAATTGGGACCTGTCCGTTCGCATGCCGTGAACGGTCATTGACGAGGTGTGAGAAAGCTCATGATGCTAGCATTGAGAGCAATGACAGCAATCAAGGAAGGCCCATGGCGACACTGACCATTCGAGGACTCGACGATGAAACCAAGGCTCGCCTGCGCGTGAGGGCTGCGCGTCAAGGGCGCTCGATGGAGGCCGAGGTGCGGGCCATCCTCGAAGAGGCGCTTCCCTCCCAGCAAGCGGCGGGCGGTCTCGGCAGCCGCATCCACGCTCGCTTCGCTGCCGTCGGCGCTGTGGAGCTCGATCTGCCGCGCCGGAGCGAGCTGCCGCGCGCGGCAACTTTGCAGGCGTGATTCTGCTCGACACGAACGTCCTCTCCGAGCTCATCCGTCGCGAGCCCGATGAGGGGGTGACACGGTGGCTGGACTCGCTGGACGCCACTACGGTCGCAACCACCGCGATCACCGCCGCCGAGCTGCTTCACGGGGTCGCCCGTCTGCCAACGGGGCGGCGCAAAAAGCGACTGAGTGAGGCAGTTCGAGGGCTGCTCGAAGAAGACCTCGACGGTCGTGTCGAGCCGTTCGACGCGACCGCTGCCACCCACTACGCAGATCTCCTCAGCGCTCGCGAGGACGCCGGTCGTCCGATCAGCATCGCCGACGCACAGATAGCGGCGATCTGCCGCAAGCTGGGAGCTGCGCTCGCCACGCGCAATACCGGCGACTTCGAGGACACCGGGATCGAGCTTCTCGACCCCTGGCAGCTGTGATCGCGGGGCCCTGGGGGACTCCTGAGCGGCCCTGGAGTTCCTTCGAGGGGGAACCCGAGGGGAACTCTTCGGGTCTCGGGGCGGCTCAGAACAGATTGATCGAAGCCGACGCGCCCACGGCGACCGACAGCGCGGCGTAGCCGGTGTATCCCTCCAGCAGCAGCAGCACCGCCGTGACCAGTGCGACCATCACCGTCGTCAGCCAGGCTATGCGCGCGAGAGGCATCCCATCGTATTCTGGCGCTCGCGCCCGCGTCCTGCCGTGCCGCCACTTGCACGGCTTCCTCGCACAGCTTTCCGCACGGCTTCTCGCGCAGCTTCGCGTGTCGCCTATCGCCTGGCTTCTCATGTCGCTTCCTACGCCACCGTCCGCGAACGGTGTTAGCGTCGCACCGACAGCCTTCACGGATCAACTGAACCGAACGAACGGAACGAGGAGGACGAAGTGACCAAGTCCGAGCTGATCGATCAGGTGGCAGACCGCGCCGAGCTGACCAAGCAGGACGCCTCGCGTGCAGTGGACGCGGTCCTGGCCACCGTCGAGGCCACCCTGCGCCGGGGCAGCGAGATCACCCTGTCGGGGTTTGGCAAGTTTCATGTGGGTGAACGCGGCGCGCGCCAGGGCGTCAACCCGCGCACCGGCGAACGCATCCAGATCGCCGCTTCGCGTGTCCCCCGCTTCACCGCGGGCAGCGGCCTGAAGAACGCCGTCAAGGAGCGCTGAGCCACGTTCGGCGACACCCTCGTCGCCAGGGTCGCCGAACGCCAGTCCCAGGTGGTGCTCGGCCTGGACCCGGACCCAGCGGCGCTGTGGCCGGGGGTAAGCGGTTCGCCCAACAGGGCCGATGACTCACCCGCTGCACGTGCGGCCAG
>JBKQLZ010000257.1:0-21663 GCA_052146895.1 Acidimicrobiales bacterium | reverse complement strand
GGCGGATCGGTGTCGTGTTCCAGCAGTTCCACCTCCTTGCGTCGCTCGGCGCTCTCGAGAATGTCGCTGCTCCCCTCGTCCCCTACACAAAGGCGCGAGTCGCGAGGGCCCGGGCGCGCGAATGCCTTGCCGAAGTCGGCCTCGGGGATCGAGAACGCGCCCTGCCGGGTCAGCTCTCAGGTGGCCAGCAGCAGCGCGTTGCCATCGCCCGCGCGATCGTCACAAACCCGGTGCTGCTATTGGCAGACGAGCCGACAGGGAATCTCGACGCCTTCACCGGTCGCGCGATCCTCGAGCTCCTTCTTGGCCTGCGCGAAGCGCGCTCGACGACCCTCGTCCTCGTGACCCACGACCCGATAGTCGCCTCATGTTGCGATCGCGTCATTCACCTTCACGACGGCCGCATCGCAGCAGCGCCGGCGGTCACCCCGCTCAGTCGAGCGGCTCGGCGACCAGAGCGCCTCACGCACTGAGCTGAGCGACGAGCCGGCCTACGAACACCGCCTGGGACGGGTTCAGCCTCGCGCGGGCTTCGTCGGCGTCGAACCACTCTGCCCTGTCGACCTCCGGGAAAATCTCGATCTTCGCCGACCCTGGCGGCCACTCCATCTCGAAGGTGTTGCTGAGGGCATCGCTCAGGTCGAGGGATCCTTCGACCGCGAACGCGCGAACTCGCTTGCCGCTTGCCTGGCGTACCTCGCCGAGGTCGAGTCTTGGGCCGTCTGGCGCGACGATCCCGATCTCCTCGGCAAACTCGCGCTCAGCCGCCGCAATCGGTGCCTCGCCCGCTTCGTACTCACCCTTCGGGATGGTCCATGACCCGTAGTCCTTACGGGCGAAGAACGGCCCGCCCGGATGGGCGATGAGGAGCTCCAGGGCTCCATCGGCCTGCCGCCGTCGGTAGACGAGTAGTCCCGCGCTCTGCTTCGTCATCGCAGCTGCTTTGGTGCCGGCCTAGATCGACGGCGACTCGGACCAGCGGCCGAAGACCTCCGCGAGCGACGTCATGATCTCGCCGACGGTCGCGTAATTGGTCACGGCTGCATGGATGGCGGGCATCAGGTTGCGAGTCGGATCGGCCGCCGTCTCGTTCACATTGGCGAGCGCCGTCGCGACCGCCTCGTCGGACCGGCGGCGGCGAACCTCTCCGAGCCGCTTGCGCTGGAGGTCCTCGACCTCCTGGCCGATCTGGAGGATCTCCGGCGGGTCCTCCTCGTTTCCCTCGAAGTCCGCGTTGACGCCGACGACGATCCGCCGGCGAGAGGACACCTTCTTCTCGAAGGTGTAGGCGGCGTCGGCGATCTCGCCTTGGAACCAACCCTCCTCGATGCCTGCGTAGACACCCTCGAGGATCGAGCCGCCACCGAGCTCGTCTAGGTAGGCGAAGATCTGCTCCGCCTGGCGCTCCATCTCGTCGGTCAGCTCCTCGACGAACCACGAGCCGCCGAGGGGATCGGCGACGTTCGTCACGCCGACCTCGTGCGCGATGACCTGCTGCGTGCGCAGCGCGATCCGGGCCGCCTTCTCCGTCGGGAGAGCCAGCACCTCGTCCATCGAGTTGGTGTGGAGGCTCTGGGTGCCGCCGAGCACCCCGGCGAGCGCCTCGATCGCGGTGCGCACGATGTTCACCTCGGGCTGCTGCGCAGTGAGGGAACAGCCCGCGGTTTGGGTGTGGAAGCGCAGCTGCAGCGAACGCTCGGACTCGGCCCCATAGCGCTCCTTCATCCACCGCGCCCAGATGCGCCGGGCCGCTCTGTACTTGGCGATCTCCTCGAAGAAGTCGAGGTGGGCATTGAAGAAGAAGCTCAACCGCGGTGCGAACTCGTCCACCGCCAACCCGGCCTGCACCGCCGCCTCGACATAAGAGAAGCCATTCGCCAGCGTGAACGCCAGTTCCTGTGCAGCAGTCGATCCGGCCTCGCGGATGTGGTACCCCGAGACGGAGATCGTGTGCCACTTCGGCATCTCCGCAGTGCAAAAGCGCATCATGTCCGTGACGACCCGCATCGACGGTCGGGGCGGGAAGTAGTACTCCTTCTGGGCCTGGTACTCCTTCAAGATGTCGTTCTGGATGGTGCCGCCGAGGGCGGCACGGGGAGTGCCGACCTTCTCTGCGCCGGCCACGTACATCGCCAGCAGCACCGCCGCGGGCGAGTTGATCGTCATCGAGGTCGTGACGTCGCCGAGGTCGATGCCCTCGAAGAGATCCTCGACGTCCGCGAGCGTGTCGACGGCGACGCCGCACCGGCCGACCTCGCCGAGCGCGTGCGGGTCGTCGGAGTCCCGGCCCATCAGTGTCGGCAGATCGAACGCAGTCGAGAGGCCGTCGCCCCCAGTGCGGAGGATCTCCTTGAACCGCACATTCGTGTCCTCGGCCGTCCCGAAGCCTGCGAAGAGCCGCATCGTCCAGAGCTTCGACCGGTACATCGAGGTGTACGGCCCTCGGGTGTAGGGATAGACGCCCGGCCTCTCGGCATCTGCGGGCCCGTAGACCGGATCGAGTGGGATGCCCGACATCGTCTCGAAGTCGACGTCGCGCTCGATATCGCTCACGGAGGTGAGTCTAGGAGCCGGGCTCGGCCGCACCCGTGCGGCCGCGTGGCCGCTACCCCTCGGGATCGTGGCAGACGGCCTCGATGTTGTGGCCGTCCGGGTCACGCACGAAGGCTCCGTAGTAGTTCTCGTGATACTCAGGGAACAGCTGCGGCTCGTGCAGCACGGGAGCGCCGATCCCCGTCGCCGCCTCGAAGAAGGCGCGCACGTGCGCTCGGTCGGATGCAGAGAAGGCAAGGTGGAGCTCACGGTCAGCCGATCGCTCCGCCGGGATCAACCAGAACGAGCCAGGCCCGTCGCCGTGGAACCCGGCATAGCCGTCGCCTGCGCTCATGATGTGGATCCCGAGAGGCTCGAGAACGACCTCATAGTAACTCCGGCTCGCCTCGACATCAGCCACCTGCAAAGTCACGTGATCGATCATTTGCCAGAGACTAGGCAGCGCTCGAGCGGACGCGGTTCCGTCCGTCACGCTTTGCCTCGTACATCGCCGAGTCCGCCGCGGCGAGCAGCGACTCTGCATCGAGCCGCTCAGGCGAGACACCGGCCACGCCGATCGAGACGCGGATCGGGATGTCGCCGCAGATGGCGCGCAGGTCGAGCGCTTCCACGCGACCACGGAGCGACTCTGCGAGCACGATCCCGGCCTGGAGAGTCGTGTCGGGGAGCAGCGCGACGAACTCCTCGCCGCCATATCTCGCGACGAGGTCCCCGCGTCGCAACCGCTCTCGCAACGCCGTGCCGACCTGCTGGAGGACGAGGTCGCCGGTGGCGTGGCCGAACGTGTCGTTGACGTCCTTGAAGTGATCGATGTCGATGAACAGGAGGGCGGTCGGCTCGCCGAAGTGCTCGTAACGACCGACGGAGATGTCGATCACCTCTTCGAGCGCCCTACGGTTGGCGAGCCCGGTGAGCGGGTCGGTCTGCGCCTCGGCTTGGACAGCCTCGAAGCGCCGGGCGTGGACCACCGCGGTGGCGCACTGGTCGGCGAAGAATTCGAGCGCCTCGATGTGAGCCCTGTCGGGCAACAGACCGCTCGACGACTCGTCGAGGGAGATCAAGCCGAGCAGCGTCCCGTTCTTCTCCACGAGCGGGACCGTCAGCATGTCCTCGGGGTGCCACTGCCCGTCCTTCCACTCCCGGTCGACGACGGGCACGTTCAGCTTGGCGTCGAGCTCGGCCGGCAAGAAGAAACGGCGATGGTCGAACAGATACGACCGGCTGATCTGCATCTGCGGGAGCATCGCAGGGGCGAACTCCGCCAGCGTGATCGGCGTTGTCCGGAGGGAGGCGTCCTCCTCGGGGTCGAGCCCGACGGTCGCGCGGCACTCGAGCACGTCCTCCTCGATCAAGAGGTAGATGGCCGCGCGGTTGAAACCGCCGGCCGACGTCATGGCGATCGCGATCTCTCGCAGCACGTCGTCGAGCATCAAGCCGCCCCGCACCTGCGCGCTCGCCATCATGAGCGACTCGAGCTGCCGGCGCTGGGCCTCGACGACCGCCAAGGCGGAGCGCTCGACCGCGCGTGCACGGATGAACTCGAGCCCGACGACCGTCAGCTCGGCGAGAGCCTCGAGCAGGAGGACCTGCTCGTTGGCGGGCAGCTCACCGGTGAGCGGGTCGTCCGGGTTGATGAACCCGACCGGCTCCCCGTCGCTGCCGACGAGTGGGACGAACAGCATCGAACCCTGCTGCCACGACCTCGACGGGACCGAGACCCCCGTCTGGATGATGCCGGCCCTCACGTCGTCGCGCTGGCGGACCGGGTGGTCTGGCGGCACCCAGTAGACGCGTCCGCTCTGCATCGCAGCGTGGCTCAGCGCCTCGAATCCCGCTCCCGACAGCTCGAGGCCCCGAAGCGTCGCTTCCTGCGCCGGCGTCAACCCGGAGACGGCGCAGAAACGGAACGCCCCGTCATCGCCCCGCAACGACAACGCGCAGGCTGTGTAGCCCAGACGCTCACGTGCCGTGCGGCAGATGAGGTCGAGGAGCTCCTGCTCGTCGCCGATCGATATGAGCTTGCGCGCGAGTCCAAGGACACCTCGCAATTGCGTTGCGGTGGTGTCGAATTCCATTCTCCAGCTCTCGGCTGGCCTCTCGCTCGAGTGCTCTTCGACCTACTGATGCTAAGGCAGACTGGTGCGTTGCGCTGCGGCGAGGCCGCTCGCGAGACGCTCGCCCACAGTTCCGGTGTCGACCGGGGGCGCGCTTGTTTGCTAGACCACCCGCCATGCAGGTGGCCGTTCCACGAGAGACCGCGCCCGGGGAACGCCGGGTCGCGCTCGTCCCTGACATCGTCCCGAAGCTGGCCGCGCAAGGGATCAACGTGATCGTCGAGAGCGGAGCCGGATCGGGGGCCCTGTTTCGCGACGCCGACTACGAGGCGAAGGGCGCACACCTCGTCCAGCAGGCGATAGACGCTTATAGCGGCGCCGAAGTCGTGTGCAAGGTGCAGGCGCCCACGGTCGGCGAGGCCCGCATGATGCGGGAGGGCTGCGCCGTCGTCAGCCTGTTCCAACCCGCGGCTGACCTGGAGCTCCTCACAGTCTTTCGCCAGCGACGCATCACGTCTTTCAGCCTCGACCTCTTGCCTCGTATCAGCCGGGCACAGTCGATGGACGCGCTCAGCTCCCAGGCGACGGTCTCGGGCTACCGGGCAGTCTTGATCGGGGCGTCGCGCCTGCCGCGGTTCTTCCCGATGTTCATGACTGCCGCCGGGACGGTTCCGCCGGCAAAAGTCCTGGTCCTCGGTGCCGGAGTGGCCGGACTACAGGCAATTGCGACGGCAAGGCGCCTCGGTGCGGTCGTGCGCGCGTACGACGTCCGCCCCGCCGCCCGCGACGAGGTGAAGTCGCTCGGCGCGGCGTTCGTCGAGCTCGAGCTAGAAGCCCAAGAGGGCCAGGGCGGCTATGCGAAAGAGCAGTCCGAGGACTTCCTCGCCCGCCAGCGAGAGCTGATCGGCAAGGAGGTGGCGGCGGCAGACGTCGTTATCACGACTGCTGCCATACCGGGTCGCAAGGCTCCGGTCCTCGTCACAGCGGAGATGGTCCACTCGATGCCTCCTGGAAGCATCGTGGTCGACCTCGCGGCCGAGTCTGGTGGCAACTGCGAGCTCTCGAAGCCTGGCGAGGAAGTCGAGGTGGGCGACGTCGTCGTGCACGGAGTCCGCAACCTCCCGAGCTCGATGCCCATGCACGCGAGCTTCCTTTACTCCCGCAACATCGCCGAGTTCCTCGGCCTGCTGGCGCACGAAGGAGTCATGTCCCCCGACTTCGCGGACGAGATCATCATCGGAACCTGCGTGACCCATGACGGCGAGATCCGCCACGCCCCGACCCGGGAGCTCGTCGAGGGAGGTCGCTCGTGAACGGCGGCGACATCCTGAGCCTCATCACGGTCTTCGTCCTTGCAGCCTTCGTCGGCTTCGAGGTCATCTCGAAGGTGCCGAGCGTGCTGCACACGCCGCTCATGTCGGGGACGAACGCCATCCACGGAGTTGTGCTCGTCGGCTCGATGATCGTTCTCGGGACTGCGCACGGGTCGCTCCAGGTCACGCTCGGTACCGTGGCTGTCGTCCTCGCAACTGTGAACGTGGTCGGCGGGTTCGTGGTCACTGACCGCATGCTCGAGATGTTCAAGGGTCGCCAGCCCGCGAGGGCCAAACCGACCGACACCGACGACACCGAGCACACGCCATGAGCCTCGACACCGGGATCAGGCTCGCATACCTCGTCGCGGCCGTCTGCTTCATCCTCGCCCTGAAGGGCCTCTCGGGACCGAAGACCGCCCGCATCGGCAACCTCGTCGGGGCGGGAGGCATGCTCCTCGCAGTCGGCATGACGTTCGCCACGCCGGGGCTCTCACGCTTCCCGCTCATGGCAGGCGCCATCGCGGTCGGAGTAGTGCTGGGCTTCCCCGCGGCTCGCCTCGTGAAGATGACGGCGATACCGCAGATGGTGGCGGCGTTCAACGGAGTTGGAGGCGGGGCCGCGGCCCTTATCGCTCTTGCGGAGTTCAGCAAGTCCGATCCCCACCAGCTCGCCGTCTACCAGGTCGTCGAGGTGCTGTTCGGGGTGGTCGTCGGCTGCATCTCGTTCGCCGGCTCGGTTGTCGCCTTCGCGAAGCTGCAGGAGCTCATGACGGGCCGCCCGGTTACCTACCCCGGCCAGCAAGTGCTGAACGCCATGGTCGGAGGTGGCATCCTCGGCCTCGCAATTGCCGCCTGCATCTCTCCCCACAGCTGGCTCATTGCAGTCATCGGCGTCCTCGCCCTGCTCTTCGGCATCGCGTTCGTCCTACCAATCGGAGGCGCGGACGTTCCCGTGCTCATCTCCCTCCTGAACTCCTTCACGGGGCTGGCTGTCGCCGCGAGTGGCTTCGTGCTGCACTCGGTGGTGCTGGTAGTGGCGGGGACGCTCGTTGGAGCGTCAGGAACGCTTCTGACGAGGATGATGAGCGCGGCGATGGGCAGGTCGCTTCCGAACATCCTCTTCTCTGCGTTCGGCTCGGTCGTGACAGCGACCGGCACCGACGGCCAGCTCGGCGACCGCACCGTGCGGTCGGCCAGCGCGGAGGACATCGCCGTCCTTCTCGCGTACTCCCAGAAGGTCATGATCGTCCCCGGGTACGGCCTGGCTGTGGCGCAGGCACAGCACGTCGTGCGCGAGCTCGCCGAGCTGCTCGAGTCGAGAGGGGTCGAGGTCATCTATGCCATCCACCCGGTCGCCGGGCGCATGCCGGGGCACATGAACGTGCTGCTGGCAGAGGCGAACGTCCCTTACGAGCAGTTGAAGGAGATGGACGAGGCCAACCCCGGCTTCCAGACGGCCGACGTGGCGCTCGTCGTCGGCGCGAATGACGTCGTGAACCCGGCAGCCAAGAACTCCCCGGGGAGCCCGATCTACGGGATGCCCATCCTGGCCGTCGACGAAGCGAAGAACATCGTCTTCCTCAAGCGGTCCATGCGACCCGGCTTTGCCGGCATCGACAACGAGCTGCTTTTCGACCCGAAGACGACACTCCTCTTCGGTGACGCAAAGGACTCGCTCACCAAGCTCGTCGCGGCAATCAAGCAGCTCTGACGATCTCCCGGGCTCAGCGAGAGCCGAGCGAGACGGGCTCAGTGAGAGCCGAGCGAGACGGGCTCGTCGCTCGCGGCGTCGGGCATCACGCGAGCGAACACGAGGAGGCCCTGTGCCGTCTGGCGTGTCGAGAGCACCACGACGTCGACGCCGTCGTGCCCGATCAGGTGGTCGGCGTCGTTGACGACGACCATGTCACCGTCAGGGAGGTAACCGACCGCCTGACGGCTCTGGCGACCCGGTTTCACGAGGTCGACCACGAGCCGCTCTCCCGGAATGTGGTCGGGGGAGAGGTCGGCGACGAGAGAACGGAGGTCGATGATCGGGACCTCCATGCTCGCCTGCTTACGGGCGACCACGGTCGAGCAGGTGAACAGCCGCACACCGAGCTGGCTCGCGAGCTGGAGGACCTTCTCCTCGGTCATCGCGGTCTGAGGGACGTCCCCCGCCACCACGCTGACAGTGATCCCGGCCGCGCGCACCGCCTCGATCGCCTGCAGCGCGCGGCGGGCGCGGCGCGAAGAGACCGGATCCGGGCTGTCACTGAGCGTCTCGAGCTCGTCGGCGACGGGCTCGGGAAGCAGGATCTCTCGACCTAGCAGGCCAGAGCGCCCGAGGACGAGGAAGGCCCGGTCCATGACCGCCGAGGTGTCGACGAGTACAGAGCCTTCCGGGGCTTCCTGGAAGGGATTGAGCTTGCGCGTGATCCGTGCTGCCTCGGCCAACCTCCGACCGTTCGTCATGCCGAGCTTCAGCCCGAGTGCCCCGATCACCCAGGCGATGCCGGCGACGATCGGGTAGTCGTAGTCGCGGCGGAAGAAGATGAAAAGCGGCGTGCAGAGCACGACGCCGACGAGGAAGCCAAGGCCGCCGAGAAAAGCCCCGGCAAGCAACTCGGGAGCCGGAATGTCGACGAGGGACCGGTCCGCGTGGCGGACACCTCTGTCGAAGAGTCGCCCTACGATCCCGCCCGCGACGTAACCGACCAGCACACCGATGCCAGCACCGAGTATCCGCGCAGAGGCAGTGTGGAACCCGCTCCCTACGGCAAGGCCGACGAGGGCTCCGATGAGCACGACGATCAGGCGGAGGATCTCGACGAACACCATTGGCTCGCAGCGTAGTGACCGGGGTGCCCGAGGTGAGACCGCCAACCGGGGCTACGCTGCGCCCTGCATGAACCGCCGGCCCCCGCACATGAGGGTGGCGCGGGTGGCTGCCACGCTCTTTGCAGTTGGGATCGCGTTTGCGGCCTGCGGCTCCAGCGGCACCGGCAGCGTCAACTCCGCCTCAGTGCCCACGACCACGAGCGCCTACCAGCGCTATTTCGCAATCGAGCAGCACGCGTTGTCAGTTGCCTTCGCGAGTGTCCACGTCACGCTGCCGACAAAGGCCGGCGCGAAGGCGCCGGCGCTGCCGACCGACGCCTTCGGGCAGGGGCTTGGGTCGAAAGTCGTGCTTGGTTTCTTGCCGTATTGGGAGCTGTCCCACGTCAGCACGGTCGACTACTCCTCCCTGTCCGAGATCGCCTACTCATACCTAGTCGTCGGGCCTGGCGCCACGATCGCAAAGAGCGGCCTCGGTTGGGATGCAATCGAGAACGGCTCGGTCGAGACGCTCGTCACGGACGCCCACGCGGCGGGGACCCGCGCCTTGCTGTCGATCTTCACCGAATCGGAGTCCACATTGGCGCACCTCTCCCGGTCACCGACGTCCAACGGGGAGCGACTCGCCGACCAGGTGGCGCCGCTGCTCCAAGCGAACGACTTCGACGGGGTCGACCTAGACCTCGAAGGCCAAGATCCCGGGCCGCGGGCGGGCTTCGCGAAGTTGGTGGCTTCGTTCAGCACGCGCCTCAGAGCGATCGACCACAGCTGGTCGATCGTCCTCAACACGCTCCCTCAGTCCGCAATGGGCCCTGAGACCCTCTACAACGTCAAGGCGCTCGCACCGTATGTCGACCAGTTCTTCGTCATGGCCTATGACATGACAGATTTCGAGGTGCCGGGTGCGTCAGCTCCCCTCACGGGTGCCGACCTCTCGGACGTGAGCACGCTCGCCTCATTCGTCGCCACAGTCCCAGCCTCGAAGGTGATCCTCGGGATTCCCTTCTATGGATACGACTTCACGGCATCGAGGCCAACTCCTCCCTCCGCAGCGATCGGGAACGCGGATGCCGTCACCTACGACGAGATCGTCGCGGCCGGCAGGTCGGCGCAGTGGGATCCGGTGACGGAGACGCCGTTCGCTTCCTTCCGTCGAGGCAAGCACTGGCACCAGACTTGGTACGACGACCCCACGTCGGTGGCGCTCAAGGTGGCGCTGGCGGCGGCCTTCGATGTTGCCGGTGTGGGCGCGTGGGAGGTGGGGATGGCAAGCGGCGAACCTCAGATGGAGACCGTCCTCGACGGAGGGTCAGCTCCCCTCCGCCTAGGCCTCGCCACCCAGCCCTGACGGGTCGCCAAGCCTTAATCGAAGCGGCCCCCTGAACGCTATGCTGCCGACGATGGTCAAGTTCGCCTCAACTACGGGCGATGGGGCCACCACCCGAGTGAATACCGGATTTACCAGCCGCGCTGGGGGGCAGGTGCAGACGGACGCGACCAGGATCGCGATCCCGGAATTCGAGCTCGTGGAGGAGCTCGGGCGGGGCGCGACAACAGCTGTTTACCGCGCCTTGAGGGCGGGTGAGGAGTACGCGGTCAAGGTCAAGGAGCTGACCGGCCCGGACGACCCGGCGCGCATCACCTTCCGGCGGGAGGCCGCGATCCTCGCTGCCATCCGCCACCCCTGCCTCGGCAAGGTCTACGCCGTCGGCGACGACGGCCTCGTGGCATACCTCGTCATGGAGCTGATCGGCGGCCAATCGCTCGCCGAGGTGATCGACTCCGATGGGCCGCTCGACGAGGAACGGACCATGGCCGTGGCGAGCGACGTGGCCTCCGCACTCGATGCGGCGCACCGGGTCGGCCTCGTCCACCGCGATGTCGCCCCCCGCAACATCGTCCTGCGGGACGACGGCAAGGCCGTCCTGATCGACTTCGGTCTCGCGACTCCGACGGGCACGCGCCAGCCGGACGACTCTGTAATCGGGACCGTGCTCTACAGCGCCCCCGAGCAGACCGGCATGGTGCGGCGCCCGGTCGATCGCCGCTCGGACCTCTACTCCCTCGGAGCTGTCATGTTCGAGTGCCTGTCGGGCCGGCCGCCCTTCCAGGCACCAGAGGCCGGCGAGATCGTGCGCCTACACGCCGTCGCACCCGCGCCCGACTTGAGGGCCCTCTGCCCCGACGCATCGGTCCAAATCTGCCGGATCGTCGCCCGCCTGCTCTCGAAGGACCCCGACGACCGCTACCAGAACGCGAGCTCCCTGCTGTCTGACCTCGCGGCGCTCCGACGCGGCACGCTGACGGCTGACGCCCCTCTCGGGCGCGCGATCGCAGACGAGCCGAGCCTCGCCGAGAGCGCTCTCGTCGGGCGCGACCAGGAGCTGGCGACACTCAGCGAGCTGCTCAACGAGACGAGCAACACCGGCGTCGGCGCGGCGGTCCTCCTCGAATCCGAGCCCGGTGGTGGTAAGACGCGCCTCGTCGAGGAGGTGGCCCGAGCCGCTCGGGCCGAAGGAGTCGCCGTCCTCGAAGCACATCTCGGCCCCGACCATCCCGGGCCGCTCGGCCCCCTTGCCCAGGCAGTCGGCAACTTCTTCGCGGATCTCGAGATCCGCGATCCGGAGAAGTTCGCCGAGCTGATAACTCGGCTGCGTCTCTCCGAGCCGGGCACGGCCGAGTCGCTCGCCGGTTTGTCGACCGAGCTCGACCGGTACCTCGTGAAGACCGAGAGGGCAGAGGGCGAGCCTGGTTTCCACGAATTCGCCGTCATAGAGGCCGCTCACCTGCTGCTGACCCTCGCCTCGGCAGCCGGTGGCACGACGCTGCTGTTGCTCGACAACGCCCACCTGGCCGACGACGCCACCCATCGCGTCCTCGCCTACCTTGCTCCGGAGCTCGAGCGGCTCCCGATGCTCCTGCTGCTGACCGCTCGTAACGACCCTCCGAGCCAGGCCAACCTCAGCCGCCTGAGAGAGGAGCTCGCCGAGGCCATACGTCGGCGAATCGAGCTCCCCTCTCTTTCCGACGAGCAGGTCGGCCTGATACTGATACGCCAGCTGGGCGGCGTGCCGCTCGACGCCGGCCTGTCCTCGGAGATCACCATCCGGGCGAACGGCAATCCGGCCGCGGCGATCGAGTACCTGCGATCGGCACTCGACGCGGGCGTGCTCGTCCCGAGCTGGGGGACCTTCTCGGTCGACGCAGAGGCGCTCGCGAACTTGGACCTCCCAACCGATGTCCTCGCCCTCTCCCTGCGCCGCCTCGAGACCCTGCGCCCCGCGACGCGTTGGCTGCTGACCGAGGCTTCGGTGATCGGCTCGAGTTTCTCCCCGGATCTGCTCGCGACGATCACGCAATGGCCCCTCGGCGACGTGCACGTTGCTCTCGGTGAGGCGTCGCGCGCTCGGGTGATGGAGCCGCAGGGGGCAGAACGGTACGGCTTCTTGCACGAGGGCGTCCGCGACACGCTCATGGCTGCGCTCGATCTGCAGGCAGGGCGGCGGGCACACGAGATGCTGGCCCGGGCACTCGAGGACTCCGGCGACACGAGGCCGGAGACGGTCTACGACATCGCCCGCCACTTCGCCCTCGGCGAGGTCGACGCCGATCCCGCCCGGGCGTTCAAGGCGAACTACAGGGCGGCCAAGCTGGCGATGGCTGCGCAGGCGGACGAGGACGCCCTCGCCTTCCTCGCGGCGGCCGACTCGATCGCCGACGAGCACCAGCTACCCGTCGGGAGCGTCTTCCAGGCCGACTACGGCAACGCGCTCACTCACTCGGACGACATCGGTGCCGCACTCAAGCGCTACGAGCTCGCCCTTTCGATCGAGACCGACAGGCCTCAGACCGCAAAGGTCCACGAGGCGATCGCGCGGGTGTACTTCGCTCAGGGCGACGGCGCTCGGTGCCTCGACCACGCCAAGAAAGGGCTCGCGACTCTCGGCCGCCCGCTCCCCTCGAGCGCGTTCGGCCTCTGGCTCACGACTCTCTGGCGCTTTGCGATGGCGCTCGTGATCCTCGTCACGCGGGTCGGGTTCGGGCGAGCGCCGATGTCACGACGGGAAGGCTTGCGGCTGCAGTGCCGGCTCCTCGAGCTAGCCGGCTTCGCGGCGGCGCAGGAGTTCCGCTGGGGAACCGAGATCGCCGTTGCCCTCCGCGCCACGCTCCCGGCCAACCGGCTCGGTCACTCGCGCGAGTACGTCGCGGTTTACTCCGCAATCGGCTCGCTCCTCGCACAGATGCGGCTCCTCTCGCCGGCCCGTTGGCTGGCCCGTCACGTCCGCAGGGTCGCCGAGGCAACGGCGGATCCCTACACCAAGGCACATGCGAGGTTGCTCGAGGGGATCAGCCTCGAGTACCAGGGAGACTCGATCCGGTCGGAGCGCCTTCTCACCGACACGCTTCGCCAGGACGCCCGCTGGCTGCCCGCCGGCGAGGTGGCGACGGGAGTGCTGCAGCTCTGCTTGAGCCTGGCCTTGCGGGGGCGAGTCCTCGAAGAAGTCTCCTGGCTCGACGAAGGACTTTGGCATGCACGGCCGCAAGCGGCTGGTGGCGCTGAGCAAGAAGTCAGGTCGTTCGACTTCGTCGGCATCGCTCTGGCCGGATTCCTCGATCAGCCAAGCGCAGGGCTGGAGCGGATCCGAAGGGTGAGCGCACGTTTCGAGGTGATGCCGCCGAGCCGGCTCATGGCGGCGGGGTACCAGCTCGCGTTGGCGAACTTCCACTTCGGTCTCAACGAGCTCGGCAAGCCGTTCGACGATGCTGTCGAGGGCTTCCGCAGCTCGAAGCTCCGGCCGTTCAACTGCCCTTACATCTTCTCGTCCTTCTGGGCGATACAGGCTTACGGGCGAGTCGCGCAGCTCCTCGCGTCCGAGGCCGACGAGCGGCCCCGGCGGACTCGCCTCGCGCGCCGCGCCGTGAGAGAGATGAAGATGTCGGCCCGCACGCCCTTGCTCCGCGCCTACTACTACACGGCCAAAGCAGGGTTGCTCGTAGCCAAGGGTCGCCACCGCAAGGCTTTGCGGACGTCGGCCAAGGCACAGGCGATCCTGACCGGCCAGGACGCGCCTGGCGTCGAGGTCGCGCTCGCGATGACTCGCTCACGAGCGCTCGCCGGTGTGGGCTACGAGCAGGAGTCCGAACGGACGGCCGTCACTGCGAGCCGGCTCGCCGAAGACCTCGGGCTCTCCGCCTACGTCCGCTGGATCCAGCCATCGACCTCGGGGGTAGCGCCCGCCCACCGGCGATACGTCTCTCAGTCGGCGACGCTCGCCCAGATTGGCCGGACAGGCGCCGGCCACCTCTTCGACGCCCGAGACCGGTCGGGCGCGGGCCGCGCCCTCGCCCTCGCGGCGCCTGTCTCCGTCGGCGCCGGACCGCTCCGCGGAGCGACGCGGGCAGCGCGCCAGCTGGAGGCGCTGCTTCAAGTAGGCGCAGCCGCCGCACGGGTGCTCGATCCCGAGGAGCTCATCCGCCTCGCTCTCGACGAGACGGTGCGCATATTGAACGCCGAGAGAGCGCTGCTGTTTCTCACGAACGAGAACTCGGGGGTCCTGCGCCCGCACCTCGGGCGTGACGCGAGTGGCAACAGCATCACGGAGTTCACGGGGTACTCGTCGACGATCGTCGATCGCGTCGCAGCGACGCGAGAGCCGATCGTGCTCACCGGTACCGAGCAAGGCGCCGCTCTCGGCTCCGAGTCGGCTGTCACCCACGGCCTGCGGTCGATTCTCGTGGCCCCCCTGCTCATGGAGGACCGCCTCCTCGGAGCTGTCTATCTCGACAGCCGGCTTGCGAAGGGGATCTTCACGAACGACGACGTCGAGCTGTTGTCCGCGATCACGAGCCACGTGGCCTTCGCGCTCGAGACCGCACGGTTGGCCGAGATGGAGATGTCCGTCAAGAGCGAGCGCCGCCAGCGCGAGGTGGCCGAGCTCCTGCGGGACTCCATGCGCACCCTGGGCCAGAGCCTCGAGCCACGCGGCGTGCTCCGTGCCACCCTTCACACATCAGTGAGCGCTCTGTCGGCTGACGCGGGCGCCATTCTGCTCGCCGACGGCGAGCGCCTCGAGGTGGCCTCCGCCATCGGCTCGGGCGTCACGCTTCCCCCCGAGGGATACGACATCGCGAAGGCCGACCAACCAGAGATCTCCGAGGCGCTCCACTCGCGCAGCCCCTTGTCGGTCGGCTCGGTGATCTCGGACCGCAACTCGCCTCTCGTGGGCCTTCTCGGGCGCTGCGGCTCGTTCGTCATCGCGCCGCTCGTCGTGCGCGAGCAAGCGATCGGGGCGCTCGTGATCATCGCCCGGCGGCCGGGCGCCTTCGGGGACACCCAGACCAAGATCGCCGCAGCTCTCGCGGGCCAGGGGGTCGTCGCGTACGAGAACGCCCAGCTGTTCAGCCGCGTCCAGACCCTCGCACAGCGCGACGAGCTCTCGGGCGTCAACAACCGCCGGTACTTCTTCGAGCTCGCGCGGAAGGCCTTCATCGACGCCCGCCAGAGCCGCAACCCTCTCGCGGCGATGATGCTCGACATCGACCACTTCAAGGACGTGAACGACCGCTACGGCCACGCCTCGGGCGACGACGTGATCCGTGCCGTCGCACAGCGCGTCGCAGGCGTGATCGGCTCGGGCGACCTGCTCGGCCGTTACGGCGGCGAGGAGTTTGCCCTCGTCGTGAACGGGTCGTTGCAACCGGCGGCAGAGCTCGCCGAGCGCCTTCGCCTCGTCATCGCCGAGTCGCCCATCGGCACGGCCGCCGGGCCGATCTCCGTTACGACCTCGGTCGGCGTAGCCGAGCTCGAGGACCGCGACGTGGACCTCGGGCGCCTCCTCCAGCGCACGGACGCCGCTCTCTACGAGGCCAAACGAGCAGGCCGCGACCGTATCGCCGTCGCCAACTGAAGGGCCGCTGCTTCCTACGCAGCTGCCGCCAGGCCGAGCCCCTCAGAGCCTCCCGTCGGAGGCCAACCGGGCGTGGCAGTGCTCGTCGCGGTAGCCACCGTCCCCGTACCGGAAGGACTGACGGTGGACGCCCTCCTGCCGGAAGCCGGCGCTGAGGGCGACGCCGCACGACGCCACGTTCTCGACCGCGTGGAACAGCTCGATGCGACTCATCCCGAGCGGCCCGAAGCCGAACCGGGCGGCGGTAGCAAGCGCCCTCGAGGCCACCCGATGCCGGCGCCATGCCGGCAGCACGAAGTACCCGGCCTCCGCCGTGAGCTGGTCGTGGTCGAGCTTGAACAAAGAGATGCCGCCGGCGACATCGCCGCCGATCGTGACGGCCCAGCTCGCGTGAGTGCCCTCCGACCAATCCGCTCTCGCCTCGCACCACTCGAGCGCCGTCGCCGCATCGCCGACAACAACGGCCATCGGGGTCCAGACCGCGATATCCGGGTCGGACGCCGCCTCGGCGATGACCGGGGCATCCGCGGGCTCCCACGGCCGGAGCACGAGCTCACCCGCCACGAGCGGGGTTGGAACGAAGATCGGCGGCATGGTCCGAGGCTCGGCCTGGCTCGGCCCGGCTCGGCTCAGTCACCACCGATCGGCATCGAGTAGTAGTCCTCCGTGCCGATCGAGTCGAAACCACACGTCGTGTACAAATGCAACGCGCTGTCGTTCGTGGACAGGACCTCGAGCGAGACGACCCCTACGCCGGAGCGATGGAGGTCCCGCGTGACTGCGGACAGCGCAGCCCTGCCGTACCCGTTCCCCTGGTCGCCCGGCATCACTGCGAATCCGTAGATCGACGCTGCCCCGCCCTCGCGCTCGACCCGGAGAACGCCGACGCTGCGGCCCGAATCGGCGGCCTCGATGATCGTCGTGCCGTTGAGGAGCCGGCCCATAGCGGTCTCGTCTCCCTCGTCTACCGGCCGCACGTCCTCCTCGAAGGCAGCTGCCGAGCACTCTGACGCGAAAGCCGCGTCGGATCTGACGGCCGGCCTGACACGAACCAACGGCATCCCGGGTCGCTCTTCCGGCTCGCGCTGCTGCTGCATCCGGTGCTCGGAATGCTCGAGGTCACCGCCGCGAGCGAGAGCAAAACGCCGCCCGGCGACCAATGCACGGTCCACGATCAGGAGCGCCCGGGCGGGCCCACGCTCTGCCACTTCTGTGGCGGCCGCGTCGTAGAGGCTGGAGCCGATCCCCTTTCCCCGCCATTCCGGGTGCACCATTCCGCAGAGCTCGAGCGCGATCGGCACCCACTGGTAGATCCCGATGAAACCGACGATCTCGCCGTCGGCGAGCCAGACAAAGTCGCCCGTCGTACCTGCGGGCCGGTTCCGCAGTGCGTTCCACTCGAGCTTCAGCCGGCCTCCGTCGACTTCGAAGCAAGCGGCTTCGAGGCGCGCGAGGGCATCGAGCTCGGCTGGGGACAGTTGCGGGACCGGCAGCAGCTCACCCGGAGGCGAGCCCGGACTACTCGCCGGAGCGCTCTGTGACGAGTTGCGCGATATGGCGGACAAGGCGCGACTTGCGGCGTGCCGCCTGGTTGGGGTGGATGACGCCCTTGGCTGCGGCCTTGTCGATCCGCTTCACTGCCTCACGGAGGCGCTCCGCGACATCGTCAGCGCCGGTCTCGGCGGCCTTGACGGCATTCTTCGTCCGCGTCTTGAGCTCAGAGCGAACCGCCTTGTTGCGCTCGTGACGGCGCTCGTTCTGGCGGTTCCGCTTGATCTGACTCTTGATGTTGGCCATGTATTCCTCAGTAGGTCTTTCACCGGACGCGCGTCGCTGTCGCGAGACCGCGCGCGTATGGGCGAGACTGTAGCAGCACCGCCGAGCCAGCCCGGACGTACCCGAGCCTCGCACCAGCCGAAAGAGCGCTTTGATCCCGACCGCCCAGATCCGCAACTTCTCCATAATCAGCCACGTCGACCACGGCAAGTCGACGCTGTCGGATCGCGTCCTCGAGATGACCGGGGCCGTCGACGCCCGTGACATGCGCGAGCAGTACCTCGACTCGATGGACATCGAGCGGGAGCGTGGCATCACCATAAAGGCCCAGAACGTGAGGGTCGGCTGGAAGGGCTACGTGCTCCACCTGATCGACACCCCCGGGCACGTCGACTTCGGCTACGAGGTGAGCCGCTCGCTCGCCGCCTGCGAAGGTGTCGTGCTGCTGGTGGACGCATCGCAGGGGATCGAGGCGCAGACTCTCGCCAACTGCTATCTCGCGATCGAGCACGACCTCGAGATCGTCGCGGCTCTCAACAAGATCGACCTGCCCGCAGCCGATCCCGAGCGCTACGCCGGCGAGATCGAGCAGGTCCTCGGGCTCCCTGCCGACGACATCCTCCAGATCTCGGCCAAGACGGGCGAGGGGGTGGCCGAGCTGCTCGACGCGATCGTCGCTCGCATCCCGCCACCCGTCGGGAACCCGGACGACCCGCTCCGGGCGCTGATCTTCGACTCGCTCTACGACCAGTACCGGGGCGTGGTCAACGCAATCAGGGTGGTCGACGGCACGCTCCGGTCGAATTCGAGGATCCGCCTCTACCAGGCAGGCACGACTCACGAGGTCGAAGAGATCGGGATCCGGGCACCTTCGAACGAGCCTGTGGCAGAGCTCGGACCGGGCGAGGTCGGCTACCTCATCGCCGGAGTCAAAGCGGTCGTGGAGGCCAAGGTCGGCGAGACGGTCATGGACGCCTCCAACCTTGCGCCTGCGCCGCTCGCCGGTTACCGCGACCCCAAGCCCATGGTCTTCTGCGGGCTCTATCCCGTCGACGGCGACGAGCTGCCCGAGCTGCGCGACGCCCTCGAGAAGCTCAAGCTCTCGGACGGCTCGATCACGTTCGAGCCCGAGACTTCGGCCGCGCTCGGCTTCGGGTTCCGGTGCGGATTCCTCGGCCTGCTCCACATGGAGATCGCCCGCGAGCGGCTCGAGCGCGAGTTCGACCTCTCGCTCATCGCGACGGCCCCGTCGGTCGAATACATAGCGCACCTCACCAATGGCGAGACCGTTGAAGTCGACAACCCATCGGCGATGCCGCCCGCGCAGAACATCGAGTCGATCGAGGAGCCGATGCTGCGCCTCACGATCATCACCCCGGCCGAGTACACGGGCACAGTGATGGACCTGAGCCAGACGCGCCGGGGAACGCTCGAGAAGATGGACTACCTCTCGCCCGAGCGGGTTGAGCTCATCTACGCCGTGCCGCTCGCCGAGGTCGTCATCGACTTCTTCGACCAGCTGAAGAGCCGGACGAAGGGCTATGCAAGTCTCGACTACGAGCCCGCGGGCTACCAGATCGAGAACCTCGTGAAGGTGGACATCCTCTTGAACGGTGCGCCCGTCGACGCATTCAGCGCCATTCTGCACAAGTCCCGCGCCCCTGCCTACGGGCAGAAGATGACGGCCAAGCTGCGCCAGCTCATCCCGCGTCAGCTGTTCGACGTGCCCATCCAGGCCGCCATCGGAGGGCGATTCATCGCCCGCGAGACGGTCAAGGCCAAGCGCAAGGACGTGCTGGCCAAGTGCTACGGCGGTGACATCACCCGCAAGCGCAAGCTCCTCGAGAAGCAGAAGGAGGGCAAGAAGCGCATGAAGAACATCGGGCGGGTCGAGGTCCCCCAGGAAGCGTTCATCTCGGCGCTCCGCCTCGAGGACGACTAGCCGCTCCGCCTCGAGGAGGACTAGTGCAGCGGTTCGGCCGGCCCGTCCCCGGCCTCGTCGACTTGGCCCTCACCGGCCTCCTCGGCATGGAACTGCCGGAACACCTCCAGTAGCTCGTCCATGGCAGGCGCGGGAAGGTCGTCGGGCTTCCATTCTCCAAGCACCCGGATCGTCGTCCGCATCTGGTCGAGGTAGCGCTCGCAGTCCGCGCATCCCTGCAGGTGCCGCTCGAGGGCTGCCTTGCGCCGGGGTGGCAGGGCGCCCTCGATGTAGTCGCTGAAGAGCGCGACCGCTTCACGGCACGCCACCTCCCGACTCCACCACTTGAGCACCTTCATGATCGCCTCTCTCCGGAGAGCTCGTCCTCGAACATCGCACGCAGCTTCGTCCGCGCACGGTGCAACAGGACGCGCTGGTTACCCTCGGAGATCTCGAGCAGCTCACAAACCTCCGCACTGCTCAGTCCCTCCACGTCCCGCAGCGTTACGACCTGGCCCTGCAAGCCCGGCAGGTCGTCGATCGCAGCCACCACTCGCCGTGCGACCTCGGGGGCGGCCAACCGGTCGTCGACGTCGTCCGGCCATGCAGCTGGCGGGTCGGTCCACCCACCGTCCGCAGAGAAACGACCCCCGATCACATCTCGATCCTCGCCCAAGCCCACGTGGCGCGGCTCACGCGCCCCGGTCGTACGTGCCCGGTTCACGAGGATCCTGTAGATCCAGGTCTTGAGGGAGGAGCGGCCCTCGAAGCGCCCGATCCCACGGATCACGCCGATGAACGTCTCCTGCACGACCTCCTCGGCGACAGCGCGGGAAGGCACGAAGGTGAGCGCGAGTCTGAGGAGGGGCTGCTGATACGTCGCGACGAGCTCGGCGAAGGCGCGCTCGTCGCCGGCGCGCAGACGCTCGACCAACTCCGCATCGCTCACAACCTGCGAGCGTACGCGACAGACACGCTGTAACGCCCGCACCTCCGCCGTGACTGCTGAGGGAAGCACCCACGCATCGACGTGAGCCCGAAAGCCCCTATATCTCAAGGAGTACCCTCGCTATGAAGATCCTCAAGCCTTCGCGCGCCGCGGCAGGACTGCTGGCAGCTGCCGGACTCGCCGGCATCTTTGCCTCTCCGGCCATCGCCTCGGCGAGCACGGTCAGGGCCGACACGGTCGTACCCTCCGGCATCTCGAACGCGGTCTTTGTTCAGACCAATGACACGACAGGCAACCAGATCCTCGCCTACTCCCGTGCGAGCAACGGCACTCTCAACTTCGCCCACGCCTACTCGACAGGCGGGCTCGGCATTGCGCTGACAGGAGCTGTCGTGGACCAGCTCGCCTCGCAGGGCTCGCTCACCTACGACGGGGCGGGCTCGCTCCTCATCGCAGTCAACGCCGGCAGCGACACGATCACGACGTTCCAGGTGAGCGGCGACAGCTTGGCCAACCGGCGCATCCTCCCGGCCGGAGACATCCCCGTCAGCATCGCTGTGCACGGTCGGCTGGTAGAAGTTCTCGACGGCGGCGGCACCGGCGCCGTGACGGGCTTTCGCCTCGGGAGCCGCGGTCGCCTCCACCCGATCGCGAGCTCGTCGCGCAACCTCGGCCTCACGGAAGGGGCCTCCCCGCAGTTCCTCAACACGCCGGGACAGGTCGCATTCACGCCTGACGGCAGCCAGCTCGTCGTGACCACGAAGGCGAACGGGAGCGACATCGACGTCTTCTCCGTCGCTCGCTCCGGTCAACTGAGCGAGGCACCGGTCGTGAACTCCTCGGCCACCGGAGTCCCCTTCGGAGTCGTGTTCGACGGGAGCGGGCGGCTCATCGTCGCCGAGGCCGCCGCGAGCAACCTCTCGTCGTACGCCATCGACAACGACGGCTCGCTCACTTACAGCTCTTCGGCAGCTGACGGTCAGAAGGCGCTCTGCTGGGTGGCAGCCGCAGGCGGCTACTTCTACGGCGCGAACGCCGGCAGCGCGAACCTGAGCGTCTTCACCGAGAACGCTCTCGGCCAGCTCTCACTCGTCGCGGCCAACAGCGGGATCGCCGCATCGACGGACGGAGGCCCGATCGACCTCGCCGCCTCAACTGGCGGGTCGTACCTGTACTCGCAGGACGGAGGGGCTGGCACGATCGACGAATTCGCGGTCAACGCCAACGGTTCGCTCACGTCGCTCGGCTCGGTCACCGGCCTTGGCGGGACCGGTATGGAGGGCATCGTCGCCTCCTGATCGCCCGATCGGGACGACCCGCGCGCTACGCATTGCAGGCGGCGCCCTCCGGGGCGCCGCCTGTCCGCGCG